>DASUPM010000655.1:0-3837 GCA_036281095.1 Pseudorhizobium sp. | reverse complement strand
AGTGCCCAGTCCATTGAAATGATTCGTCCTCCTCGGGCGAACGAAGTGAGACCCGTGGATCACCAGGGGAGGAATCCGTCTTTCATCATGCCGATGCCGACCAGGTAATCGGCGATGCCGTGGACCAGCGTGGGTACGAAGCGCATGGAGAAGCCTTCCCTGGATGCCGGTGGGGCGAACGGCGTAAGGCGCGACGCTGTTCCTGCGGATCGGCGGAAAGGGAGCAGGCTTCCATTTCCCTCGGCGGGCGCAGCCTCGCGGAACAACATCATCATCCCATCAGTTTGTCCGCCATGAAAACGCTCTCCCGCCTCGCCCTGTCTGTCCTCTTCCTCCTCTGCGGCACGACCGCCGGCGCCGAAACACTGGTGCCGGAGACAATCGAGAATGCGCGGATCGAGGCGATCGCCGCCGAGCCGCCGGCGAAACCGGCCGCGCATCCCGATCCCGCCATCGTGCGCCTCCAGGTCCTGCTCGACCGCGCCGGTGCCTCGCCGGGCGTCATCGACGGCTTCGACGGCGACAATGTCCGCAAGGCCGTCCAAGGCTTCGAGGCTTTGCAGAAGCTGCCCGTCGATGGCAAGCTCGACCCGGACATCGTCGCCCGGCTGAAGGCCGACGAGCCGATCATGCGCACGGTGGAGATCCGCAAGGAGGACGTGGAGGATCTCGTCGGGGAGATCCCGGGGGACTTCAAGGAGATGGCCGAACTCGACCACCTCGGATATGCCAGCATACCCGAAATGCTCTCCGAGCGCTTCCACATGGATATCGATCTCGTGCGCGCGCTCAATCCGGATGCCAGGTTCGAAGCGGGAGAGACGGTGACGGTGGTCGAGCCGGGCGCCCGCCTCGAGGGGGAGGTGAAGCGCATCGAGGCCGACAGGGAGAAGGGCGAGCTGCGTGCCTATGCGGAGGACGATCGCCTGATCGCCGTCTATCCGGCGACGATCGGCAGCGACGACAACCCGTCGCCATCCGGCACGCACAAGGTGAAGGGCGTAGCGCGCATGCCCCCCTACACCTACGATCCCGACAAGAATTTCCAGCAGGGCGACAACCGGGAAAAGCTGACCCTGCCCAAGGGTCCGAACAACCCGGTCGGCACCGTCTGGATAGACCTGACGGAGCCCACCTACGGCATCCACGGGACGCCCGAACCGTCGCTCATCGACAAGACGGGCTCGCACGGCTGCATCCGGCTGGCGAACTGGGACGCGGAGGAACTGTCCGACATGGTCAAGCCGGGCGTGACGGTCGAGTTCGTCGATGGAAAATGAGAGCCGTCCGTCCTGTCCCATGGGACCCGCGAAGCGGCGGCGCCTCGGCGAGGCGTCACCGCTCCATTGGAAAGAGGAGCAGCCTCGCTAGATGATCGCGCGGGCGGGCTCCATCTCGTGGATGGCCTTGCGGATTTCAGTGCGGAACTCCGGTGTATCGCTGTGGCCGTGGACCGAAACCGCATGCTGAACGGCAGCATTCACGAGTTCGTCCGTGCTGTCGGCCGAGATGGCCACCGTGCATTTCGTCTCGCTCGGAAACTCGCGGCAGTCGATGAACTTCCGTGCCATTATTGCCTCCTCACAACCTCCGGCAGGGAATTGCCGGGGGCATGCATTCTACTCCCTTGTCTCGGGCATAGAAACAGCAAGGTGCATGGGGTGGAGCAGCGGGTACACGCCGCCTGGCCTCCTTCGGCGACCTTGAGTTGCAGCCGGTTCGTGGAGACGCCGCGCGATCCGGCATAGCTTTCGCCGTCCACAACCACAGGGGGAATCAATGGCGAAATGCACTGCGAGCAACGGGGATGTCTGGGAGGTTTATCAGAGCGGCAGGGAATGGAGGTGGCGACGAACCGCATCCAACGGCCGGATCGTCGGGCAGTCATCCGAGGGATATGACAACAGGAGCGACTGCATCGCCAATGCCCAGCGCCACGGCATGACCTGCAATCCGGTCTGAGCCGACGGCAAGTGTCGGAATGGCAGCGAGGGGGCCTGAGCCCCCTCACAAGCCTTAGAACTTGTAGTTCAGACCGGCCTTGATCGTATGGTCGCTGACATTGCTCTCCGACGTCGAGGTGCCGTCGAAGCTGCGCACGTCGCCGGTGCGGGTGTAGTTGTATTCCACCCGGCCGGAGATCTGCTCGTTGAACTTCTGCTCAACGCCGGCGCCGACGAGCCAGCCCGGCTTCCAGCCGTCCGGACCTTCGGCACTGGAGGTGTCGCGCAGGCTGGTCATCGTCGCACCGGCGGTGCCGTAGACGAGCGTGTCGCCGAGCGGTGCGCCGACCTTGGCCTTGGCCGCAAGGCGGTAACGCTCCTTCAGTGCGCCGCCCGGCACGTCGACTTCGGTGTCGCCCAAGTGGGAGAGTTCCAGTTCGCCACCGACGACCGCGCCGCCCATTTCGGCGTTGTAGCCGCCCTGGACGCCGCCCATGAATTCCTGATCGCCCGAGAACGGGCTTCCGTGGTCGGAACTGGTGCCGGCGTGAAGACCGACATAGGCGCCGCTCCAGCCCCCGGAGGAGACAGAGGGCTCACTATAGGCCGGAGCCGGTTCGGAATAGGTGAGGTCGGCGGCAAAGGCCGGGGCGGTGAAGGCGGCGGCAATGATCGCCAGGGCGGAAGATGTCGCTCTCATGATGTTACTCCGTACAAAGCCGGCGGCACGAAAGGAGCCGGCGGTTACTCAAGGTTACGAACTGCACAGCGGCCGACGCCTTGCGGCGCCTGTCCCCACCTCACCACGGGCAGATGCCTTCTCATTTTCATGAATTTATAAACGCTCCCTTAACTTTCCGGCGCCTGCCGACCCGCCGGCGATCAACAAGTGTAACAAGTCCGGGAGGTGGTCGCGCGCGCAGCCAAGACCACAGGAGAATAGCCGCCAGCGGGGCTTCTGCAGTCCTGTCTGGACGTTAAAGAAGAATGGAGAAAGGCCGGCGCAGGCATCTCATCTTCTCCCCGGCAAAACAGGGGAGAAGATGACCGCCAGGGCGGATGAGGCGTCGACCGGGCATCGGAAATCACGTCCGGGGCCGAAGCGGAGCGCCCTGCCCTGCAGGCCTACTGCAGGAAGCGCGGAACCGGCGCGACGGCGTCGGCGGCAACGCCGTTCGCGTGATCGAGGGGTGCCGCGGCAACCTGGCCGCCGTCCAGTCCTGTCGCGACCACGGAGACGCGGAACTTGCCGTCAAGCTCGCGGTCGAAGATTGCGCCGACGACGATGTCGGCGTCGTCCATCACTTCGTCACGGATACGGCTGGCAGCCTCATCCACCTCGAACAGCGTCATGTCGGAGCCGCCGGAGATCGAGATCAGAACGCCCTTGGCGCCCTTCATGGAAATCTCGTCGAGCAGCGGGTTGGCGATCGCCGCCTCCGCGGCGACCAGCGCACGGCCGTCGCCGGACGCCTCTCCGGTTCCCATCATCGCGCGGCCCATGCCCTTCATCACCGACTTCACGTCGGCGAAGTCGAGGTTGATCAGGCCTTCCTTTACGATCAGATCGGTGATGCAGCCGACACCGGAGAACAGGACCCGGTCTGCAGTCATGAAGGCGTCCGCGAAGGTGGTCTTGGCGTCGGCGATCCGGAAGAGGTTCTGGTTCGGGATGACGATGACCGTGTCGGCGGCGCGGCGGAGTTCCTCGATGCCGGCCTCGGCCGTCTTCATCCGGCGGTTGCCCTCGAAGGTGAAGGGCTTGGTCACGACGCCCACGGTCAGGATGCCCGCGCTGCGCGCTGCGTGGGCAATTACCGGTGCTGCGCCGGTCCCGGTGCCCCCGCCCATGCCGGCGGTGACGAAACACATGTGGCAGCCGGACAGATGATCC
>DASUPM010000654.1:0-2967 GCA_036281095.1 Pseudorhizobium sp. | reverse complement strand
GGACTGGATTCGCTGTTGGAGCCCACAGGCCCAATCAAGAGAGCGCAAGAACTCGCGGCACGTGCCTTCGGAGCGCAACGGACTTTCTTTGTGACGAATGGCACCTCAACGGCGAACAAGATTGTCGTGCAGTCCATCGTGGCACCCGGCGACATCGTCCTAGTGGACCGGAACTGTCACAAATCGCACCACTACGCGCTTATGCTCGCCGGTGCCCGAGTGTGCTATCTCGACGCCTATCCGCTGGACGCGTACTCGATGTATGGAGCAGTACCGCTCGAGAGCATCAAGAACCGATTGCTGGAATACCGACAAGCAGGTCGGCTCGGTGAGGTCAAGATGCTCTCCCTCACCAATTGCACGTTCGATGGCATCGTCTACGACGTCGAACGCGTCATGGAGGAGTGCCTTGCCATCAAGCCGGACCTCGTCTTCCTCTGGGACGAGGCCTGGTTCGCATTTGCGGGCTTCCACCCCGTCTACCGTCGCCGCACCGCGATGAGCGCGGCGCGGCGGCTTGAGGAGCGCTACCGGAGCGCGGACTACGCGCAAACGTACTCCGAAGCCGCGGCTGGAACATTGCCAGACCCGAAGGCGGTCCGCATCCGTGTCTACGCCACTCAGTCGACGCATAAGACACTGACGGCCCTGCGGCAGGGGTCAATGATCCATGTCTTCGACCAGGACTTCAACCGTCGCAATGAGGAGGCGTTTCACGAGGCGTACATGACGCATACCTCCACCTCGCCCAATTACCAGATCATCGCTTCGCTCGACGTTGGACGACAGCAGGTTGAGTTGGAGGGCTTCCAGCTCGTGCAAAAACAGGTCGAGCTGGCGATGGGCCTCTACGACGCCGTGGAGTCACATCCGTTGATCCGGAAGTACTTCGGGTTCCTCACCACACGAGAGATGATTCCCGCGAAGTATCGCCCCTCGGGCATCGAAGTGCCCCTGAGCGGTGGGTTTGCCGACATGGAGAGGGCCTGGGAGCGCGACGAGTTCGTCGTCGACCCCTGCCGGCTCACCCTGTTCACCGGTCGCAGCGGTATCGATGGTGACACGTTCAAGCGCGTCTATCTGATGGACCGGTACGGCATCCAAGTCAACAAGACCGCGCGAAACAGCGTGCTGGTCATGACCAACATTGGAACGAACCGGAGTTCGGTGGCCTACCTCATTGAGGTGTTGGTCAACTTAGCCGAGGAACTCGACGAAGAACTTTCCAGGCTTGGCCGGTTGGAACTGCAGGCCCGAGAGCGGTCAATTGCTGCTTTGACCAGCAACCCGCCCGCGCTACCGGACTTCAGCTATTTCGCCGACCCCTTCCGAGATAACGGGAACACCCCCGATGGGGATCTTCGGTCGGCCTACTTCCTTGCCTACGACGACACGGCGTGTGAGTACCTTGCCCACGCTGAGTTGGCCGACCGTGTGGCTGCGGGCACGGAAGTCGTGTCGGCCATGTTCGTCACACCGTATCCGCCGGGCTTCCCGATCCTGGTCCCAGGCCAGGTCGTGACCGACGACATCCTCGCCTTCATGTCTGCCCTGGACGTCCGAGAGATCCACGGCTACCTGCCGGAATTCGGTTACCGCGTATTCACGGAGTCCGCGATGCTTAACAGACGCGACGACGGGTCATGAGCGGCACTACTTCTCGGTCGGAGGGGCCGCCGCGCGTTCGTGCAACGGGCTGTCGGGGCTGAGCAGCGAGTGCTTACGTCCGTAGGCGAAGTAGATGATCAGCCCGATGACGAGCCAGACTGCAAACCGCACCCAGGTCTCCCACTGCAATTGCAGGATGAGGAACAGCGACGCAAGAACTCCGAACGCCGGCACCACGGGCATCAGCGGGAGCCGGAAGGTCCGGGGGGCATCTGGGCGCGTGTAGCGGAAGACGATGACAGCCGCGCATACCACGACGAACGCCGAGAGGATGCCGATGTTGGTCAGATCCGCGACCTGACGGATCGGGAAGACGCCGGCGAGGAAGGCGGCGCCGACGCCGGCGATCCAGGTCACCCGTTGCGGGGTCCCGTGCTCGTCGACCTTGGCGAACCAAGGGGGCAGTAGCCCGTCGCGGCTCATCGAGAACCAGACGCGAGTGACCCCCAGCAGGAAGGTCAGCATCACGGTCATGATGGAGAGCACAGCGAAGACGGAGATGATGCTGGCTATGACCGGCAGCCCGACGTTTGTGAAGGCAGAGGCGAAGCCGGCTTCCGGGTCGATTTCGGTGTAGTTCTGCATGCCCGTGAGGACCAGGGTTGCCGCAACGTAGAGCGTCATCGCGATGATCAACGAAAGAATGATGGCCTTGGGCATGTGCTTCTGGCCGTCCGTGGCCTCCTCAGCGGCGGTGCTCATGGCGTCGTACCCGAAGACGGCGAAGAACACAGTCGCCGCGCCGGTGAGCACCGGGCCGAAGCCGGAAGGCATGAAGGGGTCGTAGTTGGCAGTGTTGATGTAGAAGACTCCCAACCCGATGATGAAGAGGATGAGAACGACCTTGATGGCGACGACAATCAGCTCGAAGCGTCCGAAGGTCTTCGAGCCTCGACCCAGGATGAAGGTGACGAGCAAGCAGATCAGGAGCGCGGGGATGTTGACAAGCCCGCCGTCCTCGGCGCTCGCAGTGATCGCGAGCGGAAGTTCGATCCCGAAGCCGTTGAGGAACGCCTCGAGATAGCCGGAGATGCCGATTGCGACCACGGCCACGATGGCGATGTACTCCAAAAGAAGATCCCAGCCGATGAACCACCCAACGAGCTCACCGAGTGCGACGTAGCCGTACGTATACGCCGAACCGGCTCTCGGGATCATTCCTGCGAACTCGGCGTAGGACAAAGCAGCAGCCGCTGAAGCCAAGCCGGCGATAAGGAAGGCGATCAGTACGGAGGGGCCCACGCCGGGGTTGTCTTGGTCACCATGAGCCACCAAACCGGCGAGGGAGAAGATGCCGAC
>DASUPM010000653.1:0-3512 GCA_036281095.1 Pseudorhizobium sp. | reverse complement strand
TAGCTACCGAGCCCGGCCAGCGCCGCGAGCGGATGCGTGACGACGAAGGTGGGGATCAGGCGCATCAGTTCCGTGTGCGGCGCCTTGTCCTCGAAGGCGGCGCGAAATTCCGGGCGTTTCAGCGCGGGAATGATCTTCTGGGAAATGCCGCCCGCCAGGTAGACGCCGCCCTTCGCCATGAACACGAGCGCGAGGTCGCCCGCGAGACGTCCGAGATAGGTCGCGAAGAGGGAGATGGTCTCGGCCGCCTGCCGGTTTCCCGACTGCCATCCCGCTGTGATGTCGGAAGGAAGAGAAAGCGTGGGGTTCACGTCGTCGGCGGTGCAGATCGCGCGGTAGATGTTGACCAGGCCGCGACCGCATAGCAGTTGCTCGGCCGAGATGCGGCCCTCGATTGGCTCCAGGTGCGGGAAAATCTCGAAATCTCGATCCGAGCGGGGGCCGATATCCACATGGCCGCCCTCGCCTGGGACCGGAAACCATGTATCACGGGCATGAACCAGCCCTGCGACGCCGAGTCCCGTGCCCGGTCCAAGCACGACGCGAGAAGCGATTGCGGGTTCTCTGCCCGCGCCGATGACCTCGCGGTATTCGGCGGTCAGGCAGGCGACGGCCAGCGCCTGGGCCTCGAAGTCGTTGAGCACCAGCACATTCTGGAAGCCGAGATCGGAAATCAGCGCGTTCGGCCTGACGATCCAGTCGCAATTGGTAAGGTCGATCTCGTCGCCCTCGATGGGACCCGCGACCGCCAGTATGGTCGAACGGGGACGCGCCGGGCTCTTTTCCAGCACGTCCTTGCGGATGGCCTCGTCGATCGTAGGGAAGTCCGCAGTCCTCACGTTCGGGAAATGGATAGGATCGGATGCCTCGTCGACGAGGATGGAGAACCGCGCATTGGTCCCGCCGATATCCCCCAGGAGGATCGGGAAGGGCAGGCTTTCATTTTCCGTTGTGTGATGCATCGGTCCCCGACAGCTTACTGGAAATCGATCAGATGTTCGGCGGTGACGCGGTTGAGCGCCATCGGGATGTCGTAGACGGTGGCAAGCCGCGTCAGGGCCTTGACATCCACGTCATGTGGCATGGAGGTCAGCGGGTCGATGAAGAAGATCAGCATGCTGACCTCTCCTTCGGCGATCATCGCGCCGATCTGCTGGTCTCCGCCGAGCGGACCGCTTTTCAGCCGCGTCACGTCGAGGCCGGGGCAGGCCTGCTGGATCCGGCCGCCGGTGGTTCCGGTCGCCACCAGCCGGAAACGGGACAGGGCCTGCTCGCGCTGCCGGGCGAACGCCACCATATCGTCCTTCTTCTGGTCATGTGCGATGAGCGCGATGCAGGGACGGGTCAAGAGCAGGTCTCGCGGCAGGATTTAAATCGATTTGCAGAGCCTTCTACAGCGGTGCCACGTGATTGGAAAGTAGTACAGGGCTCCGGCTAGTCAAACGGCCGCGGCAGAGGAAACGGTCCATGCTCCGGCAGGGGCCGCGCGTCGCGGATGATCGCTTCGATGTTCTGGACCGGTTCTGCGGGCAGGCTCGCCGCCGAGAATGCGGTCGCCTGTCCCGCGCCCTCGATGCCGGCGATTGCCGCCGCCGGTGCCTTGAGCACGGCAGTGCAGGCCTTGGGCAGATCCGACAGCATCACCTGCCGAGGCTTGACCGGCTTGGCATTCGGGTCCTTTTTCGGCTTCGCCCATGGCTCGTCGGTAAACCACCAGGCCAGCGATTTGTCACAGCCGTCTCCCTTTGCAACCGGCGCCTGCGGTTTGCAGCCCGTTGCCCCTTCCGGACAACCCATGCGGATGTGAAAATGCTCGTCATGGCCGTAGATCGGACGTACCTTGCCGAGGAACGACCGGTCGCCGCGCCAGGTGTCGCAAAGCTTCTTCTTGATTGCCGGATTGACGAATACCCGTTCCACCTGCGGATAGCTGGCGGCCTGCATAACCACCCTTGCATGGGTATCGGTCCAGCGACGGCGGTCGACGGTCAGGAACTTGCTCTTTTCGAGCATCGATGTGAAGGGCAGGTCTTCCCGCTGTTGCGGCGTCAGGGGTTGCGCCGGTTTCGGGGTGAACCAGATGTCGGCATCGAGTCCGATCTGGTGCGATGCATGGCCGAACAGCATCGGCCCCCCGCGCGGCTGCGAGATGTCGCCGATAAGAATGCCGGAGCCCCAGCCGAGGGCTACGGCATCCTGCGAAAATCGCTCGAGCAGGGCAATCATCCGAGGGTTGCCCCAGCGCCGGTTGCGAGAAAGGCGCATGGCCTGCCAGGTCGGGCCGTCGGTCGGAATCGCCACCGCGCCCGCCATACAGCCTTTGGCATAAGACCCGATTGCTGCCGCTTCGCTTCGCGTCGGCAGCTTGGCCCCGCCGAAAAGCTCCTTGGCAGGCTGGGTCTCGGCCGCCGCCTGTCCTCCATGGAGCAGGCAGAGGCCGGCGACCAGCAGTCGCGTCAGATTGATTCCCGTGCTGCGCATGCCGTGTGATCGTCCCCGCAAATCAGTCGCCGGAGTCTAGCCTGAAAGACGATTTTGTTGAAACGGAGATGCAGCCGCCCCAGGGCTCTGGTCGCGATAAAACGGTTGTGAGCAGGAAAGCCTGTATTTTGCCCGACTTTGCCCTAAGCTTCGAGACAACACGAAAAAGGATACGTGCATGTTGGCTCGCCGTTTGGCTGCGTTTCTGATGTCGCTGGCACTTGCCGCACCCCTCCTGCCCGCGGAAGCCGTGGCCCAGGAAAGGGAGCCCCAGTGGCGGCATGGGATCGCGACCGTAGGCGAACTCAAATATGCCGAAGGCTTCCCTCACTTCGATTACGTGAACCCGCAGGCGCCCAAGGGAGGTCCGCTGCGGCTTTCGGTGGAAGGCAGCTTCGACACGCTGAACCCGCTCCTCGCGCGCGGCGAAGCGGCAACCGGGCTGGCGCATGTCTTCGAACCTCTGATGGTTTCGGCCGAGGACGAGTTGTCTTCGATGTACGGGCTGCTGGCGGAATCCATCCACTATCCTGAAGACTATTCCTCCGTGACGTTCCGCCTGCGGGCCGAAGCAAGATGGGCGGACGGCAAGCCCGTCACGCCGGAAGATGTCATCTTCAGTTTCGAGAACGCCAAGAAGAGCGTGCCGCAGATGGAGTTCTATTACCGGCACGTCGTGAAGGCCGAAAAGACCGCTGACCGGGAGGTGACCTTCACTTTCGACGAACCCAACAACCGGGAACTGCCGCAGATCGTCGGCCAGTTGACCATCGTGCCGAAGCACTGGTGGGAGACCGCAGGTCCGGATGGCCAGCCGCGCGATATCACGCGGACGACTCTGGAGCCGCCACTCGGCTCCGGGCCCTACAAGGTGGCGTCCGTGACGCCGGGCTCGGCAATCACCTACGAACTTCGGGACGATTATTGGGGCAAAGATCTCAACGTCAATGTCGGTCAGAACAACTTCGGCACGGTCACCTATCGCTACTATGCCGACCGCGACGTCATGTTCGAGTCCTTCCGCTCCGGCA
>DASUPM010000652.1:0-2826 GCA_036281095.1 Pseudorhizobium sp. | reverse complement strand
GAACTCGTTGAGCAGGTCGTTGCCGCCGGCCTGATTGAACCAGGCATTCGTCTGGCGCGCGTTGAGGCCGAAGGGGACCGAGGTGCCGAGTGCGAAGGTCGGGTCCTTGCCGACATAGTAATAGGCGCAGGTATGGGCCATTTCGACGGTACCCGACGACACCGCATCCGCTGCCTGCAGCGCCGGAACGATCTCGCCGCCGGCGAAGTGCTGGATCACGAAGTTGCCGCCCGACGCTTCCCGGACATGCTCGGCGACGATGTCGCCCGCGCCAAAGAGAATGTCGAGACCCTTGGTGAAGGAAGAAGTCATGCGCCAGGTGATCTTCGGATTTTCCTGGGCGATGGCCGGTGCGGCGAGAGTGGCGGCGGCCGCAACGCCGACGCCGGCGGTGCCGGCCTGACGAATGAAGTTTCTGCGGTTCATGATGGCATGCCTTTTCTGGTCGGTGGAGCACGGCTGGGCCGTCTACAAAGTGTTCTAATGCGATTGTTTCGGGGACGGCAAGGTGGACGTGCGATAATTGCGCCGCGCGGCCGGCGGATTTCTCGCTTGTTGCGCAAAGTGCGTGGTCCGCCCTGCTGGATGTGGAAGCTCTTGACGAACCTTTGCCGGCCTATAAATTAGAATAATTCTAAGTTGTAGGTATACGAAATGCGGCTTGCCCTTTCATCCTTCCCCCTGCTTGCCGGTCGGCGGCCGTTCGACTCCCTGGACGAGAGAGAAATCCTGGCGCTCGCCATCGGTGCCGAAGAGGAGGACGCGCGTATCTATCAGGCCTATGCGGAGAACCTCAGGGATCATTATCCTGCCTCGGCGAAGGTCTTCGACGACATGGCAGAAGTGGAGCAGAGCCACAAGAATATGCTGATCGAGATGTTCCGGTCCCGCTTCGGCGAGCGGATTCCGTTGATCCGGCGCGAACATGTCCGGGGCTTCTATACGCGCCGCCCCGACTGGCTGATCCGCAACCTGCCGATCGAGAAGGTTCGCGAGCAGGCCCGGGCGATGGAGGAACAGGCCTTCCGCTTCTACAGCGAAGCCGCAAGGCGTGTCGGCGACGCATCGACCCGCAAGCTCCTGGGCGACCTCGCGCTTGCGGAGCAGGGGCACGAGGAGATTGCGCGGACCCTGGAGGAACGGCATGTCGATGGGGAGGCGAGGGAGGCGGAGGACGAGACGGCGCATCGCCAGTTCGTGCTCACCTATGTGCAGCCGGGACTGGCGGGCCTCATGGATGGCTCGGTATCGACCCTGGCGCCGATTTTCGCCGCAGCCTTCGCGACGCAGGACACGTGGTCGACCTTCCTGATCGGGCTGTCGGCATCGGTCGGTGCCGGCATCTCCATGGGATTTACGGAAGCGGCGCATGACGACGGAAAGATTTCGGGCCGCGGGTCTCCGGTCAAGCGGGGCCTGGCGTCCGGTATCATGACGGCGGTCGGCGGCCTCGGCCACGCTCTCCCCTACCTGATCCCGCATTTCTGGACGGCAACGGCAATCGCAGGCGCGGTGGTCTTCGTGGAATTGTGGGCGATCGCCTTCATCCAGAACCGCTATATGGAAACGCCGTTCATGCGTGCCGTGATGCAGGTCGTGCTCGGAGGTTCGCTGGTTCTGGCGGCCGGTATCATCATCGGGCACGGATGAAACGGAAAGAGCGGACCGAAGCCCGCTCTTTCCGACACTTGAGACTTGCGTCTGTTCAGCGCAGGGCGCCGACCACCACGTCGCGTCCGTTCTCGATGCTCACCCAGCGGCCGGTATTGAACGAAGCCTGCCGCTTGAGGAAGGTGTAGGACGTTTCGTACCAGGGCTTCACCTGGCGATCGAGGTTGTCGAGAATGAAGTCTCCCTGTGCCGTCCGGACGGTCAGAACGGCGTGTCCCTCCCCGTCCGGCTTGCGCACCACGGTGATCAGCAGGTCGGAGAGCGAAAAGCCCTTGGCAGCCAGCTCGCGGCGCTTCTCCAGAGCGTAATCTTCGCAGTCGCCGACGTCCTTGGGATAGGTCCAGACTTCCTCGCGGCCGAAGATCTCCCTGTCCGTCATCGCCTGGATACGCTCGTTGACCGAGACATTGACGCTGGCGATGAGTGCCCAGCCTTCCGGCGTCAGCTTCGGCGCCGGCTTCGAGGTGAAGCGCTGGTTGCACTCGTTCGCATTGGTCCGGCAGAATTCGTAATGGCCGATCGGCTGCGAGGTCACCGCGCCGGTGACCATGCTCGCCAAGGCTTGCGGCGCCGGAACCGCCGCGGTTGTCGGCGCAAGTATAGCGAGCAGGAACACGGCGAGATGCCGCGCCTTATGCAGATAGTTCATGGACCCGTCCCTTCAAGTCTTAACAAAACGTTAAGGTGCGCCGGGACGAACTGTCAATCGGTCAACTTTTACCGACCGCTTCCTCTATGGAATATGGTTAAAGGTGGTGCATTTTAGCCGCAGCTTATTTTTTAATCATGATTTATTAGGGTTTCGATCGCGGCGAGCATTTTCTCGATGTCCTGAGGGCGGGAAAGCCGGTGATCGCCGTCGCGGACGAGCGTCAGGACGACATCCTCGGCGGGCAGGAATTCCACGAGCTTGAGGGCCTGTCGGTAAGGGACGTCCGGGTCCTGCATTCCCTGGAGGATATGCACCGGGCAGCCGGTTTCGATGAGGCCGGTGAGGACGAGGTTCTTCCGCCCGTCGTCGAGCAGGCCGCGGGTATAGATGTTCGGTTCGGGGCTGTATTCGGACATCTCCTCGAAATAGCCTCTCTCCGCGAGTGACAGGCGCTGGTCCGGGGTGAGGTGAGGTTCGACGAGTTCCGTGGTGAAATCAGGAGC
>DASUPM010000651.1:0-3071 GCA_036281095.1 Pseudorhizobium sp. | reverse complement strand
CCCGGCGACAACGCGCCCGGCCCGGGGTCGCCGGGCCTCAAAGAGGCATGCTTAAGATCGGTGTTCCGGGCAGTCCAGGCTATTCCACGAAAGTGGAATGGAATCTGTCTAACAGCGCCCTTGCCCGGACCACCGTATGCTTATGTCGCCGCATCCCATTTCCTTGGCAGTTCAGGGTCTTATGAGCAAGCCGGTCTTCGGCATCCTGTCGGTCGTCCTCGCCGCCGTCCTGGTCTCGCTCAGCGGCTCGGCCGAGCTGACGCCGGCGGACCTCGCCTCGCTGCAGAAAGAGCTGAAGGCGCTCCGCCAGTCGCAGGAAACGATGGCCAAGGACATTGCCGACATCAAGGCACTGCTCGAATCCCTGCGGGGACCGCCGCCCATTCGCCCGGTCGGAGGCCCCATCGACACGATGGGCGCGCCGGAAAAGGGCAACTCTCGCGCGGCGGTCGCAATGATCGAGTTTTCCGACTTTCAGTGCCCGTTCTGCAAGCGGCATGTCGACATCACGTTCCCGCAGATCGAGAAGAAATACATCGCCACCGGAAAGATCCGCTACGCCTTCATGGACTATCCGCTCGAGGAGATCCACCCGCTGGCGCTCAAGGCGGCGGAGGCTTCGCATTGCGCCGCGGAGCAGAATCAGTACTGGAAAATGCACGACCGCCTGTTCGAGAACCAGGACAAGCTCGAGCCCGATGACCTCGTGGCGCACGCCAGGACGCTTGGCCTCGACGGGGGCCGCTTCGAGACCTGCCTCGAAAGCGGCAAGTACGAGGATCGAATCAAGGCGAGCCTCGCGCTCGGCGAAAGACTCGGTATCGATGGCACGCCAGCGATCGCGCTGGGACGCAACCGGGACGGGAAGATCGAGGCGGTGCGATTGATCGTCGGGTCCCTGCCCTTCGAAGCGATCGAAGCGGAGGTCGACAAACTGCTTGCGGAATGAGTTACCGCGGCGTGGAGACGGATCGACTACGAATCCACGACTTTGCGGTACAGGTGCCAGGTCGCGTGACCCAGTATGGGGAGCACGGCAGCGAGTCCGACGAGCAACAGCGCAGCCCCGACGGCCAGCAACGCGACGACGACGAAGCCCCAGATCAGCATCACGCCGAAGTTGGCCGTTACCGCGCGGATCGAAGTGCTGACCGCAGTGATCGTCGTCGCCGGCTTGTCCAGCAGCAGCGGAAACGCGAACACGGAGATGGCGAGCGCGGCGAATGCGAACAAGGCTCCGACGCCGCAGCCATACACGATCAAGGCTCCGCCGCGACGGGTCGTGGCTACTTCGGTGGCGAAGCTCGCGAGGGAGGCCGGGGGAACGGAGCCGAACAGCCCGACATAGATGAACTGCGCCATGAAGAGCCAGGCGGCATAGAGGAGCGTCATCACGACGGACAGCGCCGCAATCGGGGCGAAAGACGACGAGTGGACGAAGTCGAACGCCGCGCGCCAGTTGAGATCGAGTCCGCGCTCGCGACGCCGGCTCATCGCGAACAATCCAACGGAGACGACCGGTCCGAGCAGCGTGAGACCCGCGAGTATCGGAAATGCCAGGTGGCTCGGCCTCGCCCCGACCGCGAACAGGGTTACGAGCAATGCAAACAGCGGATAGATGACGACGAGGAAGATGCCGAAGCTCGGCTTGGCATTGAAATCTTCGTAGCCTTCCTCGAGCGACTGCCAGAGGTCACCGACTCCGATCTTGCGGATGCGGATTTCGCCCGGCTTGATCGCAATGTCCCTGAAGAGCACCTCGGGATGAGCCATGACGAACGCTCCCGGACAGTCGAGGGAATCTTCGGACCACCGACCTCTTGCGTCAACCGGGAGTCTTCACGCAGCGGAACCCGAGATGATTGGTTCCCGTCGTGATCTCGCCCTTGCCGCGTGTGCCGACCATGTAGCGCGAACAATACTGGTCGGTGCAGAGAAACGATCCGCCGCGATGGACGCGCTTCTTCACGCCGGGCTCGTCAGGATCGAAGGGCTCGAGCGGACCCGTCGGATTGCGGGCGACGGGCGAAGCGGCGGCGAGGCTGGCGTAGTAGTCCGGACGATACCAGTCGCTCACCCACTCCCAGGCGTTCCCGGCCATGTCGTGAAGCCCATAGCCGTTCGGTGCAAATTGCGCCACCGGCGCGATGCCTCCGTACGCGTCTTCACCCGTATCCCGGTCCGGGAAATGGCCCTGATGAATGTTGGCCATCCACTTCTCGTCCGGCATGAACTCATCGCCCCATGGATAGAGCCGTCCCGAAAGTCCGCCACGCGCCGCGAACTCCCACTCGGCCTCGGTCGGCAGCCGCTTGCCGGCCCATCTTGCATAGGCCTCGGCGTCCTCGTAGGCAACATGCAGCACGGGATAGTCTGGCTTGCTGTCGATACTGCTGTCAGGACCAAGGGGATGGCGCCAGTCGGCGCCGTCCACGAATGCCCACCACTGGAAATGATCCGTCAGCGGAACGGCATGGTCGGGCGGGCTGAAAACCACGGAACCCGGATCGAGGTCTTCCGGCGCGACGCCCGGAAAGTCCTCGGGCCGCAGCGCCCGCTCGGCCACGGTGACGTAGCCGGTTGCTTTCACGAAACGGGCGAACTGCTCGTTTGTCACTTCCGTCTCATCCATCCAGAAGCCGTCCACATGGACTCGATGCACCGGCCGCGAATCGGTCGTCGCCTGCATGCCGACGACATCGGTCATGTCGATCGGGTCCCTTGCGCCCATCGAGAACTCGCCGCCGGGTATCCAGACCATGTTCGCCGGCGCCGGTGACGGCGGCTCGAGCGTACTCTCGACTGTCGGGAGAAAATCGGTGGCCGCCGGGCGCGCTTGCGATGGCACTTCCGGCCGCCTTGCGTAGTAGGCGGCAATGGCGCCCGCGCCCGCGAAGACGACGACGATGGACAGCCAGGTTACGGGCTTATCGAGATGAAGTCGTCGCAAGTTCTCTGCGTCACTGTACTTCCAGCATGACCTTGTTGATCCTGCCCGTGAAGCGGGTTTCGGCGCCGATGCCGATGCCGAGCGCGACTGGCGTCTGGTTGTCGATGCCGACGTCCGCCGT
>DASUPM010000650.1:0-4506 GCA_036281095.1 Pseudorhizobium sp. | reverse complement strand
CCACCGCCGTAAGCCGGCCCGCCTCGTCGTGCGAAACCCAGGGTACGCTGCGGCCGTAGTCGAAGCGCATCACGAGATCGATGTCGAACTCCACCCGACCCTGCCGGCCCTCGATGATCCTCACGAGGTTGCTGGAGCCGTCGCGCGGCGGCATGAAGTCGAAGACTGCGGCCGTGCCGGTTGCCGTGGTGAACTCCGTCTCCAGCACGAGGGTATCCTCGACATAGCTCCGCCGCACGTCGAGGATCGGCTGCCGCGGCGTGATGGACCAGTGTCCGTTTTCGGCCGAACCGAGGAGGGCGGCGAAACAGGCAGGCGAATCGAACCGGGGCAGGCAGAGCCAATCGATCGAACCCATCCTCGAGACCAGTGCCGCGGTCTCGCAGTCTCCGATCATCGCATAGTCTTCAATGAGCGCCGCCATTCCCACCTCTCTCGTGTTCCAGGTGTTAGGTAAGGCTGGCTCTGCCCATTCCAACCCCGCCCGGTCTCCCCGCCGGTGCAGGCAGTGATGACGGGAGCAATTCGCCGCCGCGAGAGGTTCGCGGAAATCAGCGCTGCGGGCGGACGCGAGGAACCTGGGGCGTCAGCGGCTCCCAGCGGGGTGGCGGCGCAGGCGGCGCCCATCTCAGGTGCGGTGGCGGCGGATCTCTCAACTCGTCCGGGACACTATGTCTGACGGGAGGGGGAGGCCGGACGGGATCGCGCAGCCGTCCGGGATCGTGGGGGTCCGACAAGGACCTCCAGCGGGGCGTCGGGGCTTGCTGCCGAAACGTCCGCCGGCATGTGCCGGCCGCCGTCCGGTACCAGCCCGGGCCGCAGGAGACGTCAACCGTCAGGACCGGATCGGACGGGGCACGCCAACCTTCCGCGCCGGCAGCGGCCTGGGCAGAGGGCGTCCCGAGCCATAGCGCTGCAAGAACGGCCAACGCTCGGCGTATCGAAAGGTTCGCCGCCGCTTCTGCGTGCCCCACAACCAATATCTCCCGCTCCCTACGTCATTCTTAATACCTGCATCATTAGCGGCGACAAGTTTGGGGTTTTCACGGCAGCGTTGCGAGCACGAACTTTTTTCGGGGAATCATCTGCGGTCGAATCTCGCGTCGTTGGAGGGTCAACGATTCGATCCGGTTCCGCATCAGATGCCTCGGCAGAGCGAACCGGGATGGTCCGGCACGGGCCGCAAACGGATCAAAGGACCACTTTGCGGCGCGAATCTGGCGGTATACCGTGCCCACAGGATGGATAAGGCAGAGCCCGGTCTCCCATTAAGTGCCTGCCGCATAAGCGCTTTCTTAACGAAGGGTAAAGCTTTCCGGGGAGTGTCCGCCACATTTGTGTCCTTTCAGCAACAGGATCGCCGTAAGCGGCTGCATGAGCCTGCCTCGGAGGAAGTTCCCGATTGCATGCCCCCCGCTCTCTTGTATTTTCACTCTCGGAAGCGAGGCGGTGGATCGTCCGTCTTCTGGCAATCGACGGGGATGGGGCAGGGAACGCTGTCCTTCAGCAAAAGAACCCAGACCCATACGAAACTTTGACTGGAGGTCAAAAATGAACATCAAGAGCCTTCTTCTCGGCTCCGCTGCTGCCCTCGCAGCAGTTTCCGGCGCACAGGCTGCCGATGCTATCATCGCTGCCGAGCCGGAGCCCATGGAATACGTTCGCGTTTGCGACGCATTCGGCACCGGCTTCTTCTACATCCCGGGCACCGAAACCTGCCTCAAGGTCGGCGGCTACGTTCGCTTCCACGTTGATTTCGAAGAAGATGCTGACGACGATCTCGACTGGAATGCTCGTACCCGCGCATACCTGAGCTTCGACGCTCGTTCGGACACCGAACTCGGCGCCCTGCAGTCGTTCATCGCTATTCGTACCTGGGCAGAAGACGATTCGTCCGGAGGCGCGATGGAAATCGACGAAGCTTGGATCAAGCTCGGCGGCTTCAAGGTTGGTTACGGCTACAACTACTGGGATATCGGTCTCTCCGGCGAAACCGACGATCTCGGCTCGAACCGTCTGAACATGGTCGGTTACGAATGGGCTGGTGACGCGTTCACCTTCGGCGTATTCGTCGATGAGCTGGTTCAGACCTACACCGACGGTATCGCATACGGCGACAACGAAATCGGTATCGAAGCTCAGGCTGGCTTTGCTCTCGGCGCTGCCAAGGCTCAGCTGCTCGGCGCTTACGACTTCGAAGCTGAAAACGGTGCTGTCCGTGGTATCGTAACGGCTGAAATCGGCCCGGGCGCACTTGGCCTGGCTGCTGTCTGGTCGAGCGGTCTCAACGCTTATTACGACCGCGCTGAGTGGACCATTGCTGGTGAATACGCATTCGCCATCAACGACCGCTTCAAGATCACCCCCGGCGCCCAGTACTTCTGGAACACCGGCGTTGACGCCGACGGCGACTTCGATGGTGACGACGATGCATGGGTTGCCGGCGCAACCCTGGACTACAAGATCGTCGACGGTCTGACCTCGAAGGTCAGCGTTCAGTACGGCGAAGACGAAGCAACGGACGAAGAAGGCTGGTTCGGTTTCGTTCGCCTGCAGCGTTCGTTCTAAGCCAAGCTTAGGTTGAACAAAAAGAGAGCCCGTACTTCGGTACGGGCTCTTTTCGTTTATGGATTGGCGAGAATATCAATCTTCGCAGTCGGCGACGACGGTTTCGCCCTCGGTGGCCGGCTGACCGGCAACAGAAGAGGTGTCGTTCATGGCGGTCTTGTCTTCGCCACGCGACTGGCAGTCGTCGCCGTCGGTCGTGGCGCTGGTGGTATTGCTGTCGACGCCCGAACCGCCGGAACCATCGGAGCCGTCACCCGGGCTGGTCTGAGCCATTGCACCGGTTGCGAGGCCGAGGGAAAGAACGGATACCGCGAGAAGTTTCTTGTACATTGGTTACCTCCTTGGGGACTTCGAGATGTCCGAAGCCTTCGTCACATGGCGATAACACGGTAAGGGCGGACTTGGTTCCGACTTTCATCTGAACGGGTGGGCCGCCGGACGGGACAACTTGGCGATGTGACCGCCGGTTACTGTCTTCCAAACCTCAGGTCGGCGACGATGTCGGCTTTCTGGCCGAGGCGGGTCTTGTAGACCTGATAGTTTTCCATGATCCGCTGGACGTAGTTTCGGGTCTCCGGGAAGGGAATGCGCTCTATCCAGTCGATGACGTCATCGATCGGCTTGCCGCGCGGATCGCCATAGCGCCCGATCCATTCGCTCACCCGCCGCGGACCGGCATTGTAGGCGATGAAGGTCAGCACATAGGAGCCGTCGAAGGAATCGATCTGCTCGCCCAGATAATGTGCGCCGAGCGTCGCGTTGTAGCCCGGGTCGTCTATAAGCCGTGCCGCGGCATATGACAGGCCGTGCCGCTTGGCCACGGACTTGGCCGTTCCCGGCAGAAGCTGAAGCAGTCCGCGCGCATTGGCCGGCGAAATGGCGGCCGCATTGAATGCGCTCTCCTGGCGCGCCACGGAATAGGCCAGCGCCTTGCCGGAGCCTTCGATGTTGGCACTGGCGGGGATGACCCCGGTGGGAAACGCCAGCGCCGCGACGTCGCGTCCTTCTGCAAAGGCCGTCTTGCCGATCTGGAGCGCCAGCGTGTGATCGCCGCGCGCTTCGGCTTCTCCGGCCAGAAGTGCAAGCTCGCCGGGGCTGACGATTTCCTTCGCGAGAGCCCGGATGAGCGTTTCCGCCCGCTTTTCATGTCCCGCCGCTTGCAGCAGGCCGATCGCCTTGACGGGTTCTCTGCCTGCGAACGTTTGGCGGTCGCTGTCGCTCGCGCTCGGGTAGGCGACATTCAGCGCCTTGGTCCCGATCCTTGCGGCCGCAAGCTGGCCATAGAACGTGCCTGGATAGCCCGCCGCCTTCTTGAAGAGGTCGGGAGCGCCGCTTTCGCCTGCGGCTTCGGCGGCGCGGCCGAGCCAATACCAGGCGCGTGCAGCCGAAATCGGCCCGCTGGAAGCTTCCAGGATGCGACGGAAGTGGCTTTGCGCAAGCGCCGGCTTCTTCAGGTTCTGCAGCGCATACCAGCCGGCATGAAACTCCGCATCGACGATATCCGTCGGCCGCCGGGTACTATGGGCCGCGACAACGTCGTAGGCGGCTTGAAAGTCGCCCTCGTCCGCGAGACCACGCGCCACGATGCGGCGCTCGTCCCACCATTCGCCCGTGTCGAACAGCCGGGATCTGTCTTGAGGCAGCTTGCGCAGAAGGCGGGCCGCCTCTTCGTATTTGTCCTTGCGACGGAGACGATCGACCTGGAGGAAAAGATAGGCCGGATCGTTGGCCCACGACTTGTCCACTGCCTTTACCAGGGCATCGGCATTCTTCGCTCCGGCAATCACCGCCGACCAGGCCTTGTAGAGCGAATGAGCCTCTCCGAGGCTGGCGAACCGTTTGGCGTGGCTCATACGGCCGCGATACATGAGGTAATCCATGCGCGACTTGTGGTCGGCGGGCGTCAATTCAGCGCCGAATTCCTTGATGATGCGGTTT
>DASUPM010000649.1:0-2933 GCA_036281095.1 Pseudorhizobium sp. | reverse complement strand
CGGCTTCTCGGCGGAGAAGAAAGTGATCCTCTCGGGCATCGATCTCGATGTCGGGTCCGGCACGGTCAGCGGTCTTGTCGGGCCGAACGGGTCCGGCAAGAGCACGCTGCTGAAGATCATCGCAAGGCAGGTGTCTCCGACCTCCGGTACCGTTGCCTGGGACGGCGTGCCGGCAGGCGACTGGAGCAACCGAGCCTTCGCCCGACATGTCTCCTACATGCCCCAGTTCACCCCCGGCGCGGACGGCATGACCGTGCGCGAACTGGTGGCGCTGGGGCGCTTTCCCTGGCACGGCACGCTCGGCCGGTTTGGCGAGAAGGACGCTCGTGCGGTGGAGGAGGCGATCGTCCGAACCGAGCTTGAGCATTTCGCCGATCGTCGGGTAGACGAGATGTCCGGTGGCGAGCGGCAGCGGGCATGGATCGCCATGATGCTCGCCCAGGACGCGCGCTGCCTCATCCTCGACGAGCCGACCTCGGCGCTCGACCTCGCGCATCAGGCGAGCGTGCTGTCGCTGGTGCGGAGCCTTGCCGAGGAGCGCGGGCTGACGGTCATCGTCGTGCTGCACGACATCAATCTCGCCGCGCGCTACTGCGATGCGATCACGGCACTGAGCTGCGGCCGGGTGCTGATGAGCGGGCCGCCGTCGGAGATCATGCAGGCCGATGCGCTCAGGCGGATCTTCGGCGTCGAGATGGGCGTGTTCGAGCATCCGCAGCACCGCCAACCGGTCAGTTACCTGCTGTGACGGCCGCCCCGGCTCCATGGACGCGGCGGCAGATGCTGGTCGCGCTTGCCGCCACCTTGGCCGTGCCGGGACGCGCCCATGCTGCCGCGTATGCGGGACCGCGCGTCGCGACGCTCGACTGGGCGCTGCTGGAGACGCTGCTGGTGATGAAGGCGGACGTCGTCGCCGGTGCGGAGCTTCGCCAGTTCCGCGAGGTCGCGATCACGCCGGAAGTGCCTGCGGACGTGACGGATCTCGGCCTTCGCGGCCTGCCGAATTTCGAGGCGCTCTACCACGCGCGGCCGGAGCTGATCTTCAACTCCAATTTCTATGCCGCCAACGAACCGGTACTGGCCCGGATTGCGCCGGTGGAAACGCATTCGATCTACGTTCCGGAAAGAAGCCCCCTGGAACTCGCGATTGATGCGACTCGCGCCATCGGCGAACGGCTTGGCCTGTCTGCGGGTAGTGACATGATCGAAGCACTGGAGTCGCAGCTCCATCACCAGAGAGGGACGCTCGGCGCTGGCGACGGCCGGCCGGTGCTGCCGATCAATCTGGGCGATGCGCGGCATTACCGGGTCTTCGGCGGCGACAGCATGTTCGGCGAGGTCATTTCGCGGCTTGGTCTCACGAATGCATGGACAGGTGCCACCGCCTATACCGCCATGGCGCCGATCGGGATCGAAACGCTGGCCACCATGCCGGACGCCTGGATACTGCTCATCCCGCCGCACCCGGCGGATGCGATCGCGGCGCTGGAAACGAGCGCCTTCTGGAACGCATTGCCGCAGGTGAGGGAAGGGCGGGTGCTGACGATCGCCTCGGTCAATCCCTATGGGGCGCTGCCGGCGGCGGCGCGGTTCGCCGATCTTCTGACGGAGGGGCTCAACCGTGCATGGAATGGCTGACACCGTCCGGATGCGCCCCCGGACCGGACGCGGTGGCATGGTGCTCGCCGGCGCGGGCTCGGCCTGCCTTGCATTCCTGCTCCTGTCCGTCTGGTTGATGCCGCCGGTGCCCGGCGCACCGGACCAGGCGGAGGTGCTCCGCTCCATTCTTCTCTGGCACAGCCTGATGCCGCGGGCGGCGCTCGCCGTCCTCGCCGGCGCGGCGCTCGGCCTTTCCGGCGCGCTTCTGCAGCATGTGCTGCGCAACCCGATCGCCGACGCCTCCACGCTCGGCATCGCCTCCGGCGCGCAACTGGCGCTGACGGTGGCGCTTGCGCTCTGGCCGACATTGCTGATGCTGCCGCGGGAGATGGTCGCGTTTGCGGGCGGGTTCCTTGCCCTTGCCGTCGTCCTCGCCCTTAGCTGGCGGCGGCAGCTCGATCCGGTGACGGTGGCGCTTTCCGGCATGATCGTGACGATGATCGCTTCGGCACTCAGCGTGGCGATCATCCTGGCGCGGGGCGAATATGTGATGTCGATCTTCATCTGGGGATCGGGCTCGCTCAGCCAGCAGGACTGGAGCGGGGTGCTGTCGATGATCCCGCGTCTTCTCCTCGGCATCGTTGCCACCGCTCTGCTGATGCGGCCGCTCCGGGTGATGTCGCTCGACGATGCGGCGGCGAAAAGCCTCGGCGTCGCGATCCATGCAACGCGGCTCGCCGTACTGGCGCTTGCCGTCTGGCTTGCGGCGTCGGTGACGGCAATCGTCGGCGTTATAGGCTTTCTCGGGCTCGCAGCTCCCGCCATCGCGCGCTACTGCGGAGCGCGAACGACCATGGAGATCGTCACCGGCGCGACCATCGTCGGCGGGGTGCTCCTGTTCGTGGCCGACAGCCTTATGCAGCTGCTTGGCCCCGGCTTTTCCGATCTGGCGCCTGCCGGTGCGGCGACGGCGCTGCTCGGCGGTCCGCTGCTGCTGCTTCTCCTGCCGCGGGTGCGCAGCACGCTCGGGCTGAAAGTCGCGACCACCGTGCCGCTCCGCCGCCTGCAGCGTCCGGGCTTCGGTCTTGCTCTTTCGTTCGTCGGGCTGATCCTGCTGTTCGGTGCCGCCCTGACGGTCGGTGCGTCGGACGGCGGCGTCGTGCTGAGTTTTGGCCGGAGCTTCATGGAACTTCTGCCGTTTCGGCTGCCTCGGCTTGCCGCCGCTGGCGGGGCAGGCGCGATGCTCGCCGCGGCCGGGCTCATCATGCAGAGGATCACCGGCAATCCGCTGGCAAGCCCGGACGTGCTGGGCGTCAGCGCAGGCGCCGGCGCGG
>DASUPM010000648.1:0-7812 GCA_036281095.1 Pseudorhizobium sp. | reverse complement strand
AGCGCTCCATGCTGTCCGCATTGGAACGGCACGGCGTGAAGAAGATCGAGGCCGAAGGCCAGAAGTTCGACCCGAACTTCCATCAGGCGATGTTCGAGATTCCCAATGCCGAGGTGGCCAGCAACACGATTCTGCAGGTCGTTCAGGCAGGCTTCACTATCGGCGATCGCGTTTTGCGACCGGCAATGGTCGGCGTATCGAAGGGTGGTCCCAAGGCCGAGGCTCAGGCTGCCAATGCGTCCGCGCCGGCAGGCGACAAAGGCTGAAGCCAGTCGGTATCCGATAAAAAACCGCCGGTCACGGAGACGTGGCCGGCGGTTTTTCTTTTGAGAGCAAAATGGCTCAGGCCGCGTTGGAGGCCTGTTCTTCGTTGAGGAACGCGTAGATGGCGGAAGCGGAATCCGTTCGCCGCAGCTTGTTGACCAGTTCCTGATCCCGAAGGACGCGCGCAATGCGCGAAAGCGCCTTCAGATGGTCGGCCCCCGCCCCTTCCGGGGCAAGCAGCAGGAAGACGAGGTCCACGGGCTCGTCGTCCAGAGCCTCGAAGTCCACCGCATTCTCCAGGCGCGCAAAGACGCCCTTGATGGAGGAAATGCTGTTGAGCTTGCCGTGCGGGATCGCAACGCCATGGCCGACTCCGGTGGAGCCGAGCCGCTCGCGCTGCAGGATGACATCGAAGATTTCCCGCTCCGGCACGCCCGTCAGCTTCGAGGCCCTGGCAGCCAGTTCCTGAAGCAACTGTTTTTTGGAGTTTACCTTGAGGGAGGGAATTATCGCATCTTGCTGCAGCAAATCTGCCAAAGCCATTCTCTTCATCCTTTGTACCGCCGCGAGGGCGGAGGGAGCGTTGTCGCCAACGCTCGCCGAGAGATCCGTTAGCCCTTGATGTTGGCTGCGTCTATCCAGCCGATATTGCCGTCTTGCCGGCGGTAGACGAGGTTCAGGTCCTGCTTGCCCGGCGAACGGAAAAGAAGGACGGGTTCATCGGTCATGTCCAGCGCCATGACGGCGGTTGCGACCGACATTGTTCTCAACTGCTTCGAACTCTCCGCCACGATGGTGGGCGCGAAATCCTCCGGCACTTCCTCATGGCCGTCCGGGACGGCATCCATGACCGTGTAGGCGACTTCGGCATTGCCGTTCCCATGGGATCCGGCATGGTAATCCCTCAGCCTTCGCTTGTACCGGCGCAGGCGCTTTTCGATGCGCTCCGCGGCGGCATCGAAGCTGACTTGCGGGTCGTTTGCCTCTCCTGCGGCGTGCAATACGATGCCGGTGTCGAGGTGGACCTTGCAGTCGCTCGAAAAGCGAGAGCCGGCCTTCTCGACGATCACCTGACTTGAATATCCTCCGTCGAAGTACTTGGTGACAGCATCTGCGATCTGAGACTCGATCCGCTGGCGGAACGAGTCGCCGATTTCCATCTGTTTACCAGATACACGCACACTCATGGAATTATTCCTTCTTGTCGTGACTTGCGTGTTCCAGTCTACGCCAAGCTGCCCCTTCATCCAAGCGCATCGCACGAGAATGAATTTGCGTCCGTCAGACTGGATTTCGAGGATTAGCTTCGTTGCGTCCGTTGCAATTGCGGCGGGCTTCTAGCGCCGGTAGACCCGAAAGTCAACGCATCGTTAATATATGCAGCCCTGCGATGGGCACATGGCGGTGCCTTGGCAAGCCGCCAGTTCCCGGACGCCCGAATGCCGGTCCGCGCGCCCTCACGCCTCGCCGGGCTTCGCGACGATCGCATTGAAATCGGCAAAGAACTGTTGCGCCAGCTTTCGCGAGGTGGAGTCGATGAGCCGGGAGCCGAGTTGGGCGAGCTTGCCTCCGACCTGCGCCTTCGCGGAATAACGAAGGATGGTCTCTCCGCCGTCCTCGAGCAGAACCACATCGGCAGTCCCCTTGCCGAATCCGGCGATGCCACCCTTGCCTTCACCCGAGATCGTATAGCTTTCGGGTGCGTTGATGTTGGAAAGCGTGATCTCGCCGTTGAAGCTCGCTGCCACGGGGCCGATCTTGATGCGGATCGTCGTGACCAGCGCCGTGGGCGACCTTCTGTCGAGGCTCTGGCAACCCGGAATGCATTGCTTCAGGACGTCCGGGTCGTTCAAGGCCTGCCACACTGCGTCGCGCGGGGCTGCGATGCGCTCTTCGCCGTCAACATCCATAGTGGCCTCCTCCCAGATCAGGCAGTCGAGGTTAAGGCAGGGGAAAGCGCTTTGCCAAGTGGCGGCCGGATGCTATTTGCAGCCGGACTGCAATACAGGTGGAAGAATACCTTGAGGAACAAGGACAAGCGCCCGGAGAGAGGGCAGGGTCGGCCTCGCTCGCCCGCAGGCCCCCGTCAGGGGAAGCCGGATGCGACGCGTCCCGCGAGCCAGCTTCACGCGGCCAGGAGCAGGCCGGAAGACGCGGCCCCGCAACGTCCACTGACCGAGCGGCGGGGGGACCGTCCTGCGGAGCGCATTCCGGTGATCCTGGAATCGTCCGGAGCCGGCGATTTCCGCCTTCTCGACAGCGGCAATGCGCTGAAGCTCGAACAGTACGGACCCTATCGCATCGTCCGTCCGGAAGCGCAGGCGCTGTGGCGGCCCGCTCTTGCGGCCTCCGCCTGGAGCAACGTCGACGCCGTCTTCACCGGGGATGTGGACGAGGACGGCATGGGCCGGTGGCGCTTTCCGAAGGAAGCGCACGGGGAAACCTGGCCGCTGTCGCTCCTCGGCGTGGATTTCCTCGGACGGTTCACCGCCTTTCGCCATGTCGGCGTCTTTCCCGAGCAGATCGTCCATTGGGAGTGGATGAAGCGGCAGGTCGAAGGGGCGGGGCGGCCGGTAAAGGTTCTCAATCTGTTCGGCTATACCGGCGTCGCGTCGCTGGTCGCCGCGGCGGCGGGGGCGGAAGTGACGCACGTGGACGCTTCCAAGAAGGCGATCGGGTGGGCCCGCGAGAACCAGGCGCTGTCGCGGCTGGAGCGGGCGCCGATCCGCTGGATCTGCGAGGATGCCATGAAGTTCATCCAGCGCGAGGAACGGCGCGGCAATCGTTACGACATCATCCTCACCGACCCGCCGAAATTCGGGCGTGGTCCCAACGGTGAGGTCTGGCAGCTCTTCGAACATCTGCCGCTGATGCTCGATATCTGCCGCGAACTGTTGTCCGAAAGCGCGCTCGGCCTGGTGCTGACCGCCTATTCGATCCGGGCGAGCTTCTATTCCATTCACGAGCTGATGCGCGACATCATGCGCGGCGCGGGCGGGCTCGTGGAATCGGGGGAACTCGTGATCCGTGAGACGGGCCTCGACGGCATGACGTCGGGCCGCGCACTCTCCACGTCGCTGTTCAGCCGATGGATACCCGAATGACCGATGAAACGAGACAGACCGAGCGCCGCCGCGTCGGACAGGTGAAGGAGGTGACGAGCCTCTCCAACCCGATCGTGAAGGACATCAAGGCACTCACCAGCAAGAAGGACAGGGAACAGACCGGCACCTTCATTGCCGAGGGACTGAAACTGGTCATCGACGCGCTGGAGCTTGGATGGACCATCCGCACGCTGGTCTATGCCAAGGCTGCCAAGGGTAAGCCTCTCGTGGAGCAGGTGGCGGTGAAGACGGTCGCGTCCGGCGGGCTGGTGCTGGAAGCGAGCGAAAAGGTGCTGTCCTCGATCACCCGCCGGGACAATCCGCAGATGGTGGTCGGTGTCTTCGATCAGCGCTGGACCCCGCTCGATGCGCTGGCGGCGGCAAGAGGCACGACCTTCGTCGCGCTCGATCGGGTGCGCGACCCCGGCAATCTCGGCACCATCATCAGAACCGCCGATGCGGCCGGCGCCTCGGGGGTCATCCTCGTCGGAGACTCGACCGATCCCTTTTCTCTGGAGACGGTAAGAGCCACCATGGGATCAGTCTTCGCCATCCCGCTGGTGAAGACCTCGCCCGAGGAGTTCATGGCATGGCAGAAGCGGGCCGGGGTGGAGGTGGTGGCGACCCATCTCGCCGGCGCCGTCGATTACCGGAGGGTGGACTATACGAAGAAGCCGGTCGTCCTGTTGATGGGCAACGAGCAGTCCGGCCTGCCGGAGAGCCTTGCCAAGGCGGCGAATCGGCTCGTGCGGATCCCGCAGCAAGGAAGGGCCGATAGCCTCAACCTCGCTGTGGCGACGGCCGTCATGCTGTTCGAGGCAAGGCGCCACCTCCTGTCATTGGATGGCGACAGATGAGCCCCGCCCCCTCGCCAATCTCGCGCCCGGTGATTGCCGCGGCCATCGTCTTCATTGCGGTTGTTCTTGATCAGGCAGCCAAGTTCGCCGTCGAGGCATATCTGCCGCTTCACGAGCCCGTTCCGGTTATGCCGATGCTGGCCCTTTACCGCACCTACAATCTCGGCGTCGCATTCTCGCTCCTGTCCGGCATGGAGCGGGAGTTCATCATCGGCATGCGGCTTGTCATCGTCGGCTTCGTGCTGTGGCTGTGGCGGAGGACGCCGACGGAGCGTTCCTTCACCCATACCGGTTTCGCCCTCATTATCGCCGGAGCTATCGGAAACCTCATCGACGGCTTCGTCTACGGACATGTGATCGACTATATTCTCTTTCACACGGCCACCTGGTCATTCGCCGTCTTCAACCTTGCCGACAGCTTCATCTCGATCGGTGCGGGACTGGTGATTCTCGACGAGATCCTCGGATCGCGGAAGAAGGCCGGCGAGCCTCGCTCCGCCGAGCAATCGGACGATGGCCATTGACGCCGGAACGGGCAGATCGTACCTGTCACAATAATTGTCATTTTCCTGTCGTTGGATGATGATTATTGGCGGTGACTTGAACCGGTGGGGCAAATCACCATGGCGATCGAATTCCTGAAGCAAGACGTGAACGCGACATCCAGCCAGCCGCTGCTCGATGATCCGGCCGGAGACCTGCTCGGTCGAATCGGCGGCCTCGAGACGCGCCTTGCGCGCACGGCGCGTGAGGTCGATGCGGCACAGGCCATCCGTTACCGTGTCTTCGTCGAGGAGATGAAGGCGCAATTGCCGCAGGAGGCCATGCGGCTCCGTCGCGACATCGACGCCTATGACGCGATCTGCGATCATCTTCTCGTGCTGGACCGGACGATCGAAGGCGATATCGAAGACCAGATCGTCGGCACCTACCGGCTTCTGCGGCAGGAGGTGGCGATGGCCCATGGCGGCTTCTATTCCGCCTCGGAGTTCGACATCGGGCCTCTGCTCGCGCGTCATCCGGACAAGCAGTTCATGGAACTCGGCCGCTCCTGCGTTCTGCCGGCATACCGCACGAAGCGGACGGTGGAACTGCTCTGGCAGGGCAACTGGGCGTATGCTCTGAAACATGGAATGTCGGCGATGTTCGGCTGCGCCTCCTTCCCCGGCATCCGCCCGGAAGAGCACGCGCTCGCCCTTTCCTTCCTGCGGCATACGGTGCAGGCAAGGGACGAGTGGGCGGTGGCAGCCCTTCCCGACCTCTATCGCGACATGGATCTCATGCCCTTCGAGGGCATCAGCCCCCGCAAGGCACTGACCGCCATGCCGCCGCTCATCAAGGGGTACCTGCGGCTCGGTGCCATGATCGGCGATGGTGCGGTTGTCGATCAGGCGTTCAACACGACGGACGTGCTCGTCGTGTTGCCGATTTCCTCGATTTCAGACCGCTACATCAACTATTACGGCGCCGATGCCGGGCGGTTCGCAAGCTGATCCGTAGCGCCGGCGGGGCGCCTAAGCCCCCGCATTGTAGGCCGCGATGGCGGCCATGTTGACGATGTCGCTGTCCTTCGCGCCCATGGAGGTGATCTGCACCGACTTGTCGAGGCCGACGAGCAGCGGGCCGATCACCGTTGCCGCACCCAGTTCGGCGAGCATCCGGGTTGCGATGGAAGCAGAGTGGATCGCCGGCATCACCAGCACATTGGCCGTCCCGGAAAGCCGGCAGAAGGGGTACTGCTCCATGCGCTGCGGGTTCAACGCCACGTCCGCCGCCATCTCGCCGTCATACTCGAAATCCACCATCCGGCGGTCCAGTATCTTCACCGCGTCCCGCACCCGCTCCGACCGTTCTCCCGTCGGCTGGCCGAAGGTGGAATAGGCGAGAAACGCAACCCGCGGCTCATAGCCCATTCGTCGTGCGACCCGCGCCGCTTCGGCTGCGATGTCGGCGAGTTCCTCCGCCGTCGGCATGTCGTGGACGGCCGTGTCGGCAACGAAGACGGTCCGCCCGCGGGACAGAGCGAGGGAGACGCCGATCACCCGGTGGCCGGGCTTGGTGTCGATGCAACGGCGAACATCCTGAAGCGCGGTCGCATAGTTTCGCGTCGTGCCGGTGACCATCGCATCCGCATCGCCGACGGCAACCATGGTGGCGGCGAAGTGGTTGCGATCGTTGTGGATCAGGCGCTGGGCGTCGCGCAGCAGGAAACCCTGCCGCTGAAGGCGGGCATAGAGGTAGTCGATATAGGCCTCCACCCGCGTGGAGATGCGGGCATTGACGATCTCGATATTCGGCCGGTCCAGATCGATGCCGGCCTTTTCGGCCGTTGCCCGGATCACGTCATCGCGGCCAAGAAGTATCGCGGTTCCCAGCTTGTGGTGGGCAAACGAGGTCGCCGCCCGCATCACCTGCTCTTCTTCGGCTTCTGCGAAGACCACGCGCTTGGGGAAGCGGCGCACCCGCTCGTAGATGCCTTGTGTCGTCGCGGCGATCGGATCGCGGCGGGCGGAGAGTTCGCGCCCGTAGGCGGCCAGGTCGGTGATATCCTTGCGGGCGACGCCGCTCTCCATCGCGGCCTCGGCAACTGCCACCGGAATGGCCGAGATCAGTCGCGGATCGAAGGGCACGGGAATGATGTATTGCGAACCGAAACGCGGGCGGTTTCCCTGGTAGGCAGCGGCCACGTCGTCCGGAACGTCCTCGCGGGCCAGGTTGGCGAGCGCCCGCACCGCCGCGATCTTCATCGCGTCGTTGATCTGCGTGGCGCGGACGTCGAGGGCGCCGCGGAAGATGTAGGGGAAGCCCAGAACGTTGTTCACCTGGTTCGGGTAATCGGAGCGGCCGGTCGCCATGATCGCATCATCGCGAATGCGGGCGACCTCTTCCGGCGTGATTTCCGGATCGGGGTTCGCCATGGCGAAGATGATCGGCCTGTCGGCCATGGACCGGATCATGTCTTCGGAGAAGGCGCCCTTCTGGGAAAGGCCGAAAACCACGTCCGCCCCATTCATCGCCTCCTCGAGGGTGCGCTTGTCCGTCTTTGCCGCATGCGCGGACTTCCACTGGTTCATCCCCTCGGTTCGACCCTGATAGATGACGCCCTTGGTATCGCAGAGAATGATGTTGTCCGGGTTGAAGCCCATCGCCTTGATGAGTTCCATGCAGGCGATCGCGGCCGCACCCGCCCCGTTGCAGACCAGTTTCGTGTCGTTCAGGTTTCTGTCCGTAAGCTCCAGCGCATTGATCAGGCCGGCGGCGGCGATGATCGCCGTGCCGTGCTGGTCGTCATGGAAAACCGGAATATCCATCAGCTCGCGCAGGCGGCTTTCGATGATGAAGCATTCCGGCGCCTTGATGTCCTCGAGATTGATGCCGCCGAAGGACGGCCCCAGGAAGCGCACGCAATTGATGAATTCGTCGACATTCTCGGTATCGACTTCCAGGTCGATGGAGTCCACGTCGGCGAAGCGCTTGAACAGCCCCGCCTTGCCTTCCATCACCGGCTTGGCCGCCAGCGCGCCGAGATCGCCGAGCCCCAGCACCGCGGTTCCGTTGGTGATGACCGCGACCAGGTTGCCCTTGGT
>DASUPM010000647.1:0-10466 GCA_036281095.1 Pseudorhizobium sp. | reverse complement strand
TCCTGCTCGGCACCGTGCTCTTTGCGCGTGGCGGGCTTCTCGGACTGCTGGCCGGAAAGACGCGTCATGGCTGAGCCGGTTCTCGAACTCTCCGATCTCGTCAAAAGCTTCGGCGCGCTGCGGGCGACCGATCATGTCTCGATCGACCTGAAGCCGGGCGAGATCCATGCGCTGATCGGCCCGAACGGTGCCGGGAAATCGACTCTGATCCACCAGATCTGCGGAACGCTCAGGCAGGATTCGGGAACGATCCGCTTCGCCGGCCAGGATATCGGCCATCTTGGCGTCGCTGAGCGCTCACGACTTGGTCTTGGCCGCACCTTCCAGGTCTCTTCGCTTGCCCCGGAGTTCTCCGCGCTGCGCAACGTCATGCTGGCGGTGCAGGCGCAGCAGGGATCGAGCTTCCGCTTCTTTAAGCCGGTGATGCGGGATGCATCGCTCATCGACCGGTCGATGGCCATGATCGAGCGTGTCGGCCTGCAGGACCGGGCACGTATTCCGGCAGCCGAACTGTCGCACGGCGAACGCCGCCAGCTGGAAATCGCCATCGCGCTGGCGCTCAACTCGAAGGCCTTCCTGCTCGACGAGCCGATGGCCGGCATGGGGCCTGAAGGATCGAAGGCCCTGACGGGCTTCCTCCATACGCTCCGGCAGGAAGCGCCGATCCTGCTCGTGGAGCATGACATGGATGCCGTATTCGCGCTGGCGGATCGTATCTCCGTGCTTGTTTACGGCAAGGTCATCGCCACGGGGACGGTGGAGGAGATCCGCCGGGATCCCGCGGTGCGTACCGCCTATCTGGGAGATCACGCCTGATGCTGCTCGACGTCTCGAAGATCGAAGCCTCCTATGGCCCAAGCCAGGCCCTGTTCGGCATCGATCTCGCGGTGGCGGAAGGCGAGGCTGTCGCCCTGATGGGCCGCAACGGCATGGGCAAGACGACCACGATCCGGGCGATCTGCAACCTCAACCCGCCGCGCGCCGGCTCCGTCAGGCTCGCCGGCACGGACCTGAAGGGCAAGCCCTCGCACCGCGTCGCCAAGCTCGGGATAGGCCTGGTGCCGGAGGGGCGGCGGTGTTTTCCTAACCTGACGGTGCACGAGAATCTGATCGCGGCGGCGCGGCCGGGACCTTGGACGCTGGCTCGCGTCAATGAGCTTTTCCCGCGTCTGGCGGAGCGTCACGCGCAGGTGGCGCGGTCGCTCTCGGGCGGTGAGCAGCAGATGCTGGCGATCGGCCGCGCGTTGATGACAAATCCGCGCCTCCTCATTCTTGATGAGGCGACGGAGGGACTGGCCCCGGTCATCCGCCAGGACATCTGGGCGGCAATCCGCAAGCTGAAGGCGGAGGGGCTTTCGATCCTGGTGGTCGACAAGACGCTGTCGGAACTGCTGCCGGTCGCTGACCGCTGCGTCATCCTTGAAAATGGCAGGAGTGCCTGGCATGGGGCGCCGGCCGAACTGACCGCCGATCTGCAGGACCGCTATTTGGGCATCTGAGCCGCGAACATCGGTCCGCCCTTGTAGGCCGGAAAGCCGTAGCCGTTGATCATCACCAGGTCGATGTCGCTCTCGCGGGCGGCGATACCTTCATACAGGAGCTTTCTTCCCTCTTCGGCCATCGCCCCAAGAAGGCGCTCGACAATCTCACTGGCGGCGAAGCTGCGCGGCTTGATTCCGTTCTTCGCACGGCAGTGTGCGATAATATCGGTGACTTCCGGATCAAGCTGCCGTTTGCCTTCGAGATAGGCATACCAGCCTCGACCGGCCTTTTGGCCGAGGCGTCCGGCTTCGCAGAGCCGGTCTGCGATCTCTACATAGCGCTCGGCTGGATCACGCGTCGCGGCCTGCCGCTTGCGCCGTGCCCAGGCAATCTCCAGCCCGGCCATGTCGTAGACGGCGAAGAGACCCATCGGAAAGCCATAGTTTTCCAGTGCCGCATCGATCTCGTGGGGAAGCGCACCGTCCTCCAGCAGGAATTCGGCCTCGCGGCGATAGGCGGAGAAGATGCGGTTGCCGATGAAGCCTTCGGTCACGCCGGTGACGACGGCGAGTTTGCGCAGCCGCTTCGCAACGGCAAGCCCGGTGGCGAGCACGTCGGGTGCCGTCATTGCGCAGCGCACCACCTCGACAAGCCGCATGACATGGGCCGGCGAAAAGAAATGCAGGCCGAGGATGCGTTCAGGGTGGGCGGTGGCGGCAGCGATTTCGTCCGGGTTCAGATAACTCGTGTTGGTCGCCAGAACCGCGTCGGGGCGGAGGACCTTGTCGAGCCGGCTGACGAGGTCGATCTTGACGTCGAGATCGTCGAACACCGCCTCGATCACCAGATCGCAGGACGATAAATTGGCATCGGCTGCCGTAACCGAAAGACGTGCTTCCTGGGCATCGAACGCGGCCCGGTCCATCCGTCCGGCGGACAGGCTCTTCTGCAGAAGGCCAATGATACGCTCACGGCCCTTTGCCGCCGCGTCATCGTCGCGGTCGAGTCCGATGACGCTATAACCTGCGCCGAGTGCGGTGACCGCGATGCCGCTTCCCATCAGGCCAAGGCCGGCAATGCCGATCGTCTCGACGGGACGTGGGGGAACATTCTCCAAACCGTCCACCTTCGATGCCTGCCGTTCCGCGAAAAAGACGTGCCGCAGGGCGGCTGCTTCGTTGCTGTCGCGGAGCTTCAGGAAGGTGGCGCGCTCGTCGGCCAGGCCTTCAGCCAGCGGCCGTGCGGCCGCCTCCACCAGACGGACGGCTTCGACGGGCGCCTGTTGTCCCCGCGCCTTGCCAAGGATCCTGGTCTTCGTCGTCTCGACTGCGGTAATGTCAGCGGCCGGCACCGCCAGTCGGCCGGTGCGGCGCAGTCCATGGCCGGCAACTCGCCGTGCCGCGGTAAGCGCCGTTTCACCCAGATCGATATCTGCGATCTCGTCGATCAGGCCAATACCGAGCGCGTCCTGTGCCTTTACGCTGCGGCCGCTTCCGATGAGGTCAAGTGCTGCCACTATTCCGATCAGACGCGGCAGCCGTTGCGTGCCGCCTGCACCGGGGACAATTCCGAGCTTTAGTTCCGGCAGGCCCAGTTGCGCCGCCGATGATGCGGTGCGGTGGTGACAGGCGAGCGCCAGTTCCAGCCCGCCACCCAGGGCCGCGCCGTTGATGGCGGCGACGACCGGTTTTTCGAACGCCTCGATGCGGTCAATGACTGCCGGCAGGATGGGGTTGGAGGGCGGTTTGCCGAATTCACGGATATCGGCACCGCCGATAAAGGTTCTTCCGGTGCCGGTGATAACGATACCGGCCACCGTTGACGAAGTCTCCGCATGGTCGAGCGCCGCCATCAGGCCGGCGCGGACATCCGCAGAGAGAGCGTTGACCGGCGGATTGTCGATGGTCACCAACAGGACCTTCCGCAGGATTTCGCCACGCACGGTGTCGGAGAAGGGGATAGCGGCGGTGTCCATCGGCCTACTCCGGAACGACGGCGATCGCCTGGATCTCGATCTTGGCGCGGTCCTCTACAAGTGCCGTCACCTGCATGGCCGCCATGGCCGGAAAGTTCCTGCCCATCACTTCGCGATAGGCTTGGCCGATGCCCTTCAGGTTGGCGAGGTATTCGGCTTTGTCCGTGAAGTACCAGGTCATCGTCGTCACATGCTCCGGTCCCGCGCCGCCGGCTGCAAGGACGGCGACGACATTCTTCAGCGTCTGGCGCACCTGCTCGACGAAGTCATCCGTCTCGAACTCGCACCGGCCGTTCCAGCCGATCTGGCCGCCCACATAGACCTGCCGGCCTCTTGCGGCCACGCCGTTTGAATAGCCGATAGGCTTCGCCCAGCCTTCGGGCTGAAGAATGTCATGCATGCGTCTTCTCCGGAGGCGCGCTCTTCAGCAGTTCGCGCGCGATGATGAGTTTCTGGACTTCCGTTGCGCCCTCGTAGATTCGCAGCGCCCGGATTTCCCGATAGAGGCTCTCGACGATCTCGCCGCTCCTCACGCCGCGGCCGCCGAACATCTGCACCGCGCGGTCGATAACGGCCTGTGCGTTTTCCGTAGCGACCATCTTCGCCATGGCTGCTTCCCTGGTGGTCGGAAGGCCCTGCACGTCGCGGCGCCAGGCGGCGCGATAGGTGAGGAGGGCGGCGGCGTCGATCTGAGCAGCCATGTCGCCAAAGGCGGCCTGCGTAAGCTGCAGGTCGGCGAGCGACGATCCGAACATGGGGCGGCTCTTCGCATGCGCCAGCGCCTCGTCCAGTGCCCGGCGCGCGAAGCCGAGTGCGGCCGCGGCAACCGAGGCCCGGAAGATGTCGAGGGTGCGCATGGCGACTTTGAAGCCTTCCCCAGGGCTGCCGAGCAGCCTTCCGGCAGGAATTCGGCAGTTCTCGAAGCGGATCGTCGCCAGCGGATGCGGCGCGATCACGTCGATCCGTTCGGCAACGGAGAAGCCCGGATCGTCGGCATAGACGACAAAAGCGGAGATGCCGCGCGTGCCTGGTGCTTCGCCGGTGCGGGCGAAGACCGTGTAGACGTCGGCGATGCCGCCGTTGGAGATCCACGTCTTCTCGCCATCGAGAACGTAGGTGTCGCCGTCTCGACGGGCAGCGCAAGCCATGGCGGCGACGTCCGAACCGGCTTCCTTTTCGGAAAGGGCGAAGGCGGCGATCCATTCGCCGATCCGGGCCTTCGGCAGCACCGTGCGGCGCAGTTCCTCCGATCCCGAAAGGCCGATCGCCCCGGTGCCGAGGCCCTGCATGGCGAAGGCGAAGTCCGCCAGACCGTCATGCCAGGCGAGCGTCTCGCGGGTGAGGCAGGCCTCGCGGGAATCGATCGGCCGCGCGCCCCCGGCGCCCGTGGCTGCATCCAGCACTCCGGCCTCGCCGAGCGAGCGGACGAGGCTGCGGCAGGCACGGTCGGTATCGGCATGATCGATGCCGGCGAGTGCCCCCGATGCGGCATAGGCGTCGAGCCTGACCGCGAGCGCTCGATGACTCTCATCGAAGAACGGCCAGTCGAGGTGCTGCCGCGTCGGGCCTGCCAGCGTGGTTTGCCCCACCATCTCAGTTGCCCTCGAAGACCGGCCTGCGCTTCTCCGCGAAGGCTTCGAAGGCGCGGCGGAAGTCCTTGGTCGCCATGCAGACGGCTTGAGCCTGCGCCTCCGACTCGATCATCTCGTCGATGCCCATGGCCCATTCCTGGTTCAGCATGGTCTTGGTCATCGTGTGTGCGAACCAGGGGCCGTCCGCCAGCGACTGTGCCAGTTTCAACGCTTCGGTTTCTACGGCGTCGGCCGCATGAAGCGCATTGTAGAAGCCCCAGGCATGACCTTCCGCCGCGCTCATGGAGCGGCCCGTGAAGAGCAGCTCGGCAGCACGGCCCTGACCGATGATGCGCGGCAGGATTCCGCAGGCGCCCATGTCCGCACCGGCAAGGCCGACACGGGTGAACAGAAACGCTGTCTTCGCTTCCGGCGTTGCAAGCCGCATATCGGAGGCCATGGCGAGGATGGCGCCGGCACCGGCGCAGATGCCGTCCACCGCCGCGATGATCGGCTGCGGGCATTTCCGCATCGCCTTGACGAGATCGCCGGTCATGCGGGTGAAGGCAAGGAGGTCGGGCATGGCCATCTGCGTCAGCGGCTCGATGATCTCGAACACGTCGCCACCGGAGGAGAAGTTGCCGCCGGCTCCGGTCAGAACCACCGCGCGGATATCGGAGGCATAGACGAGATCGCGGAAGAGATCGCGCAGTTCGGCATAGCTTTCGAAGGTAAGTGGGTTCTTACGTTCTGGCCGGTTCAACCGGATGGTGGCCACACGACCGTCCTCGTGGACATCCCAGAGGAAATGCTGCGGTTGATAGTCCTTGAACGGACGCAGGTGTCCTGCCATCGAAACCGTGTTCATCCTGCCAGTACCTCCCCGCCGGCGATCGCAATCGCCTGGCCGTTGATCGAACCCGCTGTGGGCGACGCCAGCCACAGGACGGCGTCTGCCACTTCCTCCGGCCGGATCAGCCGGCCCTGCGGATTTCCCTTCGTGAATTCCTTCATCGCGTCCTCCCGGCTGCGGCCGGTCTTCGCCATGATCGTCTCGACCGCCTGTGCGATCAGAGGCGTGTCGGTAAAGCCGGGGCAGACGGCGTTGACGGTGACGCCGGATTTCGCGAGTTCCAGCGCCAGCGAGCGCGTCAGGCCGATCACGCCATGCTTCGCCGCCGTATAGGCGGAGACATAGGCATAGCCGGTGAGGCCGGCGGTCGAGGCGATGTTGATGATGCGGGCGCCTTCGCCATATGACTTCAGGTCGGGAAGGGTGGCCTGCGTGACGAGGAAGACGCCGGTCAGGTCGACGGCGAGCACGCGGTTCCAGGTCTCCAGCGAGGTCTTCTCGAAGGGTGCGCTCGGTGCTTCGCCGGCATTGTTGACGAGGATGTCGATCGGGTCGAAGGCGGCGCGGGCGGTCTTCACACCGTTGTCGATGGCGATCTCGTCCGTGACGTCGAAACCGTCGGCGACGCAGGCAGAGGGACCGAGCCGGGCGGCAAGCGCTTCCAGCGGTTCCGCCCGCCGACCGGCGAGGGTGACGCGCGCACCGGCCTCGACCAGCGCCGTGGCGATGACGGCGCCGATGCCGCTTCCGGCACCAGTCACCAGCGCATGACGTCCTTCGAGCTTCCTGCTGCCAGTCATCAGCCGGTCCTCATTTTGCCGCCGCCGCACGCGCCAGATTGGTCTCGTACTGCAGCTTGCCGGAATAATACTGCTTCGGCCAGGCGATCTCCCTCAGCCCGATACGGGCCGCCTCGTGCAGCACCCAGGCGGGATCCGCCAGATGCGGGCGGGCGACGGCGCAAAGATCGGCGCGGCCGGCGGCGATCACGGAATTGGCGTGATCCGCCTCCGAAATCGCGCCGACGGCGATCGTCGGGATGCCCACTTCGTTGCGGATCTTGTCGGAGAACGGCGTCTGGAAGAGCCGGCCGTAGACCGGCTTCTCTTCCTTCCAGACCTGACCGGACGAGCAATCGATCATGTCGGCGCCGGCGTCCTTGAACATCTGCGCGAAGATCGCCGCATCCTCCGGCGTGTTGCCGCCCTCGAACCAGTCGTGGCAGGAAAGACGCGCCGAGATCGGCTTGTCGTCCGGCCAGACGGCGCGAATGGCATTGAAGATTTCCAGCGGATAACGGGCGCGGTTCTCGTGACTGCCGCCATAGTCGTCGGTCCGCCGGTTGGTGAGCGGCGACAGGAAGCTGGAGAGCAGGTAGCCGTGCGCGCAGTGGAGTTCCAACCAGTCGGCGCCGGTCATCGCTGCAAGCTCCGTCGCGCGCACGAAATCCGCCTTGACCCGCTCCATATCCCCCCGGTCCATCGCCCTCGGAACCTGGCTGGCCCTCAGGTAGGGCAGGGCCGAAGCCGAAATCAGCGGCCAGCCGCGGTCTTCGAGCGGCTGGTCGGTTCCTTCCCAGGCCACCTTCGTGGCTCCCTTGCGACCGGCATGACCGAGCTGGATGCCGACCTTTGCGGTGCTGTTGCCGTGAACGAAATCGACGAAGCGCTTCCACCCCGCTGCCTGCTCCTCGTTCCATAGTCCGAGGCAGCCGGGCGTGATGCGGGCATCCGGCGACACGCAGGTCATTTCCCCGAAGACGAGGCCCGCACCGCCGAGCGCGCGGGCGCCGAGATGCACGAGATGGAAGTCGTCGAGCACTCCATCCTTGGCCGAATACATGGCCATGGGCGACATGACGATACGGTTTTTCAGCGTCACGCCGCGCAACGTGAAGGGCGTGAACATGGGTGGCGGCACGCGCCCATCCGCGGAAGGTTCCACGCCCGCCTGCTCGGCAAACCAGCGCTCGTAGCCCTCCAGCCAGACCTTGTCGCGCAGGCGCAGGTTCTCGTGGCTGATGCGCTGCGAACGCGTCAGCATGGAATACATGAACTGCTCCGGCGGCAGGGTATCGGCATATCGCCTGCCGACGACCTCGAACCATTCCATGGCGTTGCGCGCGGCGTTTTGGATGCGGGCTACGTCGACGCGGCGGATTTCCTCATAGACCTCGAGGACGGCGGGAATCGTCTCCCTCGTGTGGCCGTGCCGGTTGAACTGGTTCGTCAGTTCGATCGCGTCATCGATGGCGAGCTTGGTCCCCGAGCCGATGGCGAAATGGGCGGTGTGCGCCGCGTCGCCCATCAGCACGACATGCGACTTGCCGTTGAAATGGCTCCACTTGCCGCAGATCAGGCGGTTGAAGTTCAGCCAGGCGCTCCCTCGCAGGTGCCGGGCATTGGTCATCAGTTCCGCGCCTTCGAGCACCTCGGAGAACAGGTCCTGGCAGAAGGTGATCGAACCCTGCTGGTCCATCTGGCCGAGGCCGTGTTTCTGGTAGGCGTCCTCCGTCGTCTCGACGATGAAGGTCGAAGTATTCTCGTCGAACTTGTAGATATGCGCCTGGAACCAGCCGTGCTCCGTCTTGCGGAAATCGAAGGTGAAGGCGTCATAGAGCTTGTTCGTGCCGAGCCAGATATAGCGGTTCGGCCGCGTCACCAGATCGGGCTGGAAGACCTCCGGATAGCGGTTGCGGACCTTGGAGTTGAAGCCGTCCGATGCGATGATGAGATCGGCGTTCGGGTAGTCGAGGTCGCCTGCGGCCTCCGTCTCGAAGACAAGCTCGACACCCAGAGCCTCGCACCGACGCTGCAGGATGTTCAGGAGCTTCTTTCGCCCGATGCCGACGAAACCGTGGCCGGAAGTCCGCTGGCGGGTTCCCTTGAACCAGACCTCGATGTCGTCCCAGTGATTGAAGGCGTCTTCGATTTCCGCCGCGCTCTCGGGATCCCAGGCTCGCATTGCTTCCATGGTCGCATCGGAAAACACGACGCCCCAGCCGAAGGTGTCGTAGGGGCGGTTGCGCTCGATGACCGAAATGCTGTGCTCCGGATGCTGCTTCTTCATCAGGAGCGCAAAATACAGGCCGGCCGGGCCGCCGCCGATGCAGACGATACGCATAAAGGCCCTCCCCGAGTGCTGTCGCGTCTTGTTATTTTAAGTTTAAACTATATGGCCGCAGCTGCAGTCGTCAAGCGCTTTGCCTCAGATGGTGGGGTCTACAGAGACAGTCTTTGACATTTCAAATAACCGCTCGTAACGGTTCGGGAGAGCAACGGGACGGACGAACATGATGGATTCTGAAGCCGCAAGCATCGACCTGGAACTGATCGTCCACGGCCAGGAGGGCCGAAACAAGCCGGAAACCCGGCTTTGGCTGCGTATGCTCTCGACGACGAAGCTGATCACGACGGAAATCCGCCGGCGGCTGAGGGCCGAATTCGGCGCAACGCTGCCGCAGTTCGATCTCATGGCGCAACTCCATCGCGAGGAGGCGGGGCTGCGGCTGGGAGAACTTTCCAGACGCACGATGGTCACCAACGGAAATGTCACGGGCCTCGTGGAGCGGCTGGAAACAGAAGGGCTGGTCAGAAGGGTGACGCCGGACGAAGACCGACGGGTGACCGTGGCGCAGTTGACGCCGGAGGGTGCTGAACGCTTCTCCGTCATGGCCGCCGCTCATGAGCGCTGGCTTCGCGAACTCCTCGAGGATTTAGATGTCGACGTCGTGGAGTCTCTCTGGTCCAACATCGGCCGGCTGAAGACATCGGTCACCAACCATCTGTCGGGTATGGAGACCGATTGACCGACGTCCGCTTCTGCAGGTTTCCTGCGCAGACGGATAAGGGGCCGGCGAACCGGCCCCTCGAAGGCGTCAGTTCGACTGCCAGCTCTTGACCAACTCGTCATAGTTCACGGTGATCGGCTTTTCCTTCTCGTTCTCGATCTTCAGTTGCGGCGCAAGATTGCCTTTCGCAACGGCATCCTTGTTCCAGTATTCGAGATCGTGCTCCTCGGCGAGCTTCGGTCCGATGTCACCCTGAACGCCGGCGCGCTCGAGGCGCTCCATAACCTTCTCCTGCTCCTCGCACAAAGAGTCCATCGCTTCTTGTGGAGTTTTGGCGCCGGAGGAAGCATCGCCGATCGCCTGCCACCAAAGCTGGGCCAGCTTTGGATAGTCAGGCACGTTCGTGCCGGTCGGCGACCACTGGATGCGGGCCGGCGAACGGTAGAACTCGATCAGGCCGCCGAGCTTCGGAGCACGGTCGGTGAAGGAGTCGTGCTGAATCGAGCTTTCGCGGATGAGCGTCAGGCCGACATGGCTCTTCTTCACGTCCACGGTCTTCGACGTCACGAACTGCGCGTAGAGCCAGGCGGCCTTGGCGCGATCGACCGGGGTCGACTTCATCAGCGTCCAGGAACCGGCATCCTGATAACCGAGCTTCATGCCATCCTTCCAGTAGACGCCGTGCGGCGACGGGGCGAAGCGCCATTTCGGCGTGCCGTCCTCGTTCACTACCGGCAGACCCGGCTTGACGAAATCCGCCGTGAAGGCCGTGTAGGTGAATATCTGCTGGGCGAC
>DASUPM010000646.1:0-12319 GCA_036281095.1 Pseudorhizobium sp. | reverse complement strand
GCCGGTGAAGGCCGAGCTCGAGGCGCAGATAGCGAACCTTGCGGCGCGTCTGCGCGGCTGTGCGAGCCGTCACATGGAGCATCGCCGCCAGTCGGTGCGCGCGCTCGTTCGCGCACTGCCCTCGCTCGACCAGTTGCTGGCCCTTCCCCGTCGTCGTTTCGACGAGGCGGCAGCCGGCCTCGGCCGTGGACTTATGCGGACGACGGTCGTCAAGCGGCGCAGCCTGGAGCAGGCGACCGCGGGACTACGGCTTGATCTCCTGACGAACCGGGTGGCGGAGCGACGCCGTTTCATCGGCGAACAGATACTGCGCAAGGAGCGCTGCCTGGAGCGGCAGATGCTGAAGGAGCACAATCGCGTCTCCCGCGCCGCCACGGCTCTTTCGGCTTTGCCCGCGCGTCTGACCGGGCACCTGCAGCGCGAACGGCAGCACCTGGCCTCGCTGATGCGGCACGCCGATACAGCTGTCACCCATGCGCTGACGAAGAACCGCGGTCTGCTGGCCGGCCAAGACCGGGTGCTGCAGTCGCTGTCTTACAAGAACGTGCTGAAGCGCGGCTATGCGGTTGTGCGTGATGCCGCCGACAGGCCACTCACCCGCGCCGCCGAGGTCTCCCCTGGCCAGCCGCTGGCGATCGAATTCGCCGACGGGCGCATTTCCACGACGGCCGGCGCCGAGACGTCGATCGCGCCTCCACCGGAGGCATCGCGCAAGCGGACCGCGCCGAAGGCTGCGCCATCCGGCGAGCCGCCAAAGCAGGGCAGCCTGTTCTGAAAGTCTTCACGTTCGAGCGCCCTTAAAATTTCTCTGCGCCGGCCTAGTTAGTCAGGAGTGCGTTCTATCCGCGGCTGACCTTAGGAGTGCGCGATGAAAAAGAAACTTGTTGCCGCTGCGATCGGCGGCTTGCTCGGTGCCGCAATCGCCGGCCCGACGCAGGCCCAGCAGAGCGAGCTTTCCGTCTTCCTGTTCGGGCGGTATTACAATGACGGGGTCACTGCCATCCCGATCACCCCGGAACGAACGGAAGATCAGCGCCATCCATCCTACTTCCTCTATCCGGCCCGCATGCGGATTGCCCAACGGATTGTAATGGGCGATCCGGCGCTTCTGGATGCGCTGGCACGCCGCCAGATCGCCGTGCATAACGTGCTCTGGGTCCAGACTGCCGCCAATGGCGGCAGGATTATCTACTACCGCTGACCTTCCGTCGGCATGCTTCCGCTGAGCGCGAAGCGGGAGCCTAGGCCCACTCGCCCTTGCGCATCACCGGCACGCGGCTGCCGTCCGGCTTGATGCCGTCGATGTCCACCTTGTCGGAGCCGATCATCCAGTCGATGTGGATGAGGCTGGAATTGCCGCCCTGTGCCGTGATCTGCTCCTGGCTGAGCGAGGCGCCATCGAGGAAGCATTTGGAATAGCACTGCCCGAGCGCGATGTGGCACGAGGCGTTTTCGTCGAACAGCGTGTTGTAGAACAGGATGCCGCTCGCCGAGATCGGCGAGGAGTGCGGAACGAGTGCCACCTCGCCGAGCCGGCGCGCGCCTTCGTCGGTATCCAGCACCTTGTTCAGCACGGCCTCCCCCCTGGAAGCCCGGGCCTCGACGATACGCCCGCCTTCGAACCGTACCTGGATCTCGTCGATCAGCGTTCCCTGATGGGAGAGCGGCTTGGTCGAGGAGACATGGCCTTCAACCCTCAGCGCATGAGGCGTGGTGAAAACCTCTTCGGTCGGAATGTTGGGATTGCAGGTGATGCCGTTCTTGGCGGTGGAAGCGCCTCCGTGCCATTCGTGTCCGTCCGCCAGGCCTACGGTCAGGTCGGTGCCGGGGCCGGTGAAGTGGAGCGCCGCGAAGCGCTCGCCGTTCAGCCAGCCCGATCGCTTCTTCAGGTTGGCATTATGGTCGGCCCATGCGGCGATGGGATCGGCGACATCGACGCGCGATGCGGCGAAGATGGCGTCGGCGAGCTTCGAAACCGCCTCGTCCTCCGGCAGGTCCGGAAAGACGACCTTTGCCCAGGAGGGGTTGGGATAGGAGACGATGTTCCAGTTGATATCGAAGTTGGAGATCTTCTCCAGCGCCGGCTTGTAGGCCATGGAATTCGCCTTGTTGGCACGGGCGACCTTTGCGGGATCCTGGCCGGCGAGCAGCAAGGGGTTGTCTCCGGCGACCGCGAGACGCGCCGCGCCACCGGCATAGGCCTTTGCCATGCCGTCGTAGAGCCAGCCGGACGCCCGCTCGAAGCTTCCGTCGGGTGCGTGCGCGTAGCGGGCGAGGGTGGTTTCCTCGTCGGAATAGAATGTCGTGACCAGCCCGGCGCCGGCCATATAGGCATGCTTCGCAATCAGCCGTACGAGCGGCAGGGCCGCGATCGGCGCCGTCACGACGAGATCCTGGTCGCGCTGCAGCTGGAGCCCGACTTTGACCGCCACTTCGGCCAGTTTTTCGAGCCTGACCGGATCGACGGCGCTGCGGATCTCGGATTGCATGTTCATCGTTTCACGTCCTGTCTGCTGGAGATTTCCCAGACATAGTATTCTTTAGTGCCGGTTTGAAGCTAATCCGCGATCAAGGCGGCCAGCATCGCCTTCAGGACGGCCTGCGCGTCCTGGGGCGCAAGGCGCAGCTGCAGACCGCGTTGGCCACCGTTGATGTAGACATGCGGCTCCGCCATGGCTGTTAGCTCGATTGCCGTCGGTACCTGCTTCTTCTGGCCGAAGGGGCTAATGCCGCCGACATGGTATCCCGTGGCCCGTTCGGCGTCGGCGGGCTTCATCATCCCGGCGGACTTGCCACCGAAGGCAGCAGCCAGCTTCTTCATGCTCACTTCGCAATCCGACGGGACGACCACGCACACCCGCTTGCCGTCCACCTCGGCCATCAGCGTCTTCAGCACCCGGCGCGGAGCCTCTCCGATCGCCTCGGCAGCCTGCAGGCCGATCCGGTCGGCGCTCGGATCATAGGGGTAGCTGACGGTCGTGAACGGAACGCCGGCATTGGTGAGGGCCTGGGTGGCGCGGGTCGCGTTCGACATGAGCGGCCTCAGGGAAACACGGTTTCGTAGATATCCGGCTTGAAGCCGACAACGATCCTGTCGCCCGTTTCCAGCACCGGACGCTTGATCATCGAGGGCTGCGCCAGCATGAGCGCAATAGCACGTTCGCGGTCGAGGTCGGCCTTCTCCGCCTCGTCCAGCTTGCGGAAGGTGGTGCCGGCGCGGTTGAGGACTGTTTCCCATCCCGCCGCATCGACCCACCGCTCCAGGCGAGCACGATCGACCCCCTCCGCCTTGTAGTCGTGAAAGCGATGATCGATGTGGCGCTCTTCGAGCCAGGCCCGCGCCTTCTTCATCGTGTCGCAGTTCCTGATGCCGTAGATCGTCGTGTTCACCGGTTGCCCTCCATTCGCGGGGAACGGATATCAAGCGCCCCGGCGAAAGGGCAAGTCTTGATGTGGATCATCAAGGGCCATGCTTTTCCGGCATGGCTCCATTGCCTAGTTGTGCATTGCACAAACGGGTCGTTGGGCCCACATTGTGCACAACAAAGGAGCACATCATGTCGAACAATCGTCAGCATACCTCGAATGGTTTCCTCGGCCGGGCTTTCGCCGTATTCGGCGCCGCCGTAAATGCCTCGAACGCCGTCGACAACGGCCGCAAACCTGCCAAGCGCGACCTTACCGTTCTCGGCATCGATCCCAAGGCTTTCGACCGCTTCTGATCCCGGCAGGCCTGGTTTCGCTCAGAAATTAGGCAAAACATGCAGGTCGCGATGCGGCATCGCTCCGCGACCTCGAGAGCGACGTGCTGCCGGATCATCCGGCGGCTGGCTTGAATTCTCAGCCTGCTGTTGTACAGCCCGAATGGTCCGGGCTGTACGGTCTTATAGACTTTCCTCTATGGGATGCCGGCGCCAATGTCGCGGGCAATCGGAAAACTCCGCAAGAAACGGGTTGAACCTCGCCTCGTAACGAGCGATTTTCGATCCGCGACAAAGGGAGGCTCCGGATGGCAGAGCATCGCTACACGGTCTTCGATACTGTGGGAGGCTTCTGCGGCATCGCCTGGAGCGATGTCGGCATTACCCGTTTCCAGCTGCCGACAAGCAATGCCGAGAGCACCGAGCACCTGCTGCTGCGCCGCCTCCCGGGGGCAGAGCAGGACACCCCTCCGCCGGAGGTCGCGGAAGCGATCACGTCAGTGAAACGCTACTTCGCGGGTGAACGGGTCGATTTCTCCGACGTCCCGCTCGATCTGGGCGGGCAGGATCCCTTCTTCCGGAAAATCTACGCGGCCGTCCGCAAAATCGGATGGGGCAGCACCACGACTTATGGCGCCCTCGCGAGGGACCTGGGGGCTGGCCCCGAGGCGGCGCGCGATGTCGGCCAGGCAATGGCGAAGAACCCCGTTGCGCTGATCATCCCCTGCCATCGGGTGCTCGCAGCCGGCCGCAAGCTCGGCGGCTTCTCGGCTCCGGGCGGAGCGATGTCGAAGATGCGGATGCTGGAACTCGAAGGCGTGCGCCTCGGGCCGCCGGAACCGGCGCAGCAATCGCTGGGGTTCTAGGTTCCAGACCCTGTCACAGGCGACGGATCGGCAGCGCCCGTATGACGATCTCGTCCTGATCGAAGAGTTTTTCCAGTCCTGCGCGATAACGGGTCCACCAGTCCGCGTCGATCTCGCTGACCATGACTTCCGCCGTCACCATCGCGTCCTCCTCGACACTGCCCTCGCTCAGCTAGAGCCCTTGGGCCGGCGCGCTGCGGTAGAAGGTAATTCCACCAAACCGTTGAACCAGTTCGTCGCGAACGGAGGCGTAAAATTCCGGAGCGAAGGGCTCGCCTGCCGCATCCGTGGCCGGCAGCAGTATCTGCACGAGATGCATGCCCGGCCTCCGGCTTTATCCCTCGGTCATTCCCACTCGATCGTGCCAGGCGGCTTCGACGTTACATCGTAGACCACGCGGTTGATGCCCCGCACCTCGTTGATGATCCGGGTGGCGGCGCGGCCGAGGAAGTTCATGTCGTAGGGATAGAAATCCGCCGTCATGCCGTCCACGGAGGTGACGGCGCGGAGCGCACAGACGAAGTCGTAGGTGCGGTAGTCGCCCATGACGCCGACCGTCTGCACCGGCAGGAGCACGGCGAAGGCCTGCCAGATCGTGTCGTAAAGGCCAGCCTTGCGGATTTCGTCGAGATAGATCGCGTCCGCCTTGCGCAGGATGTCGAGCTTTTCGCGAGTGACTGCGCCGGGGCAGCGGATGGCAAGTCCCGGTCCGGGGAAAGGGTGGCGGCCGATGAACTGGTCGGGTAGGCCGAGTTCGCGGCCGAGCGCGCGGACTTCGTCCTTGAAGAGCTCACGGAGCGGCTCGACGAGCTGCATGTTCATGCGCTCCGGCAGGCCGCCTACATTGTGGTGGCTCTTGATGGTGACCGAGGGCCCACCGGAGAACGAGACGCTTTCGATGACGTCGGGGTAGAGCGTGCCCTGGGCGAGGAAGCGCGGCGCACCCTTGCCGTCCTCGGCGATCTTCTTGGCTTCCGCCTCGAAGACCTCGATGAACAGCCGGCCGATCGTCTTGCGCTTCACTTCCGGATCGGAAACGCCCGCAAGTTCGGTCAGGAACAGGTCCGACGCGTCCACGTGCACGAGCGGAATGTTGTAATTGTCGCGGAACATCTTCACGACTTCGTCCGCCTCGTTCATCCGCATCAGGCCGTGATCGACGAAGATGCAGGTGAGCTGGTCGCCGATCGCCTCATGGATGAGGACGGCCGCGACGGAGGAATCGACGCCGCCGGAAAGGCCGCAGATCACCCGCTCCGAGCCGACCTGCTCCTTGATCTTGCGGATCATCTCGGCGCGATAGGCCGACATGGTCCAGTCCGACTTCAGCCCGACGATCTTGTGCACGAAATTGGAAAGCAGCTTGGCCCCGTCCGGCGTGTGAACGACTTCGGGGTGGAACATCGTCGTGTAGTAGTGGCGGCTCTCGTCGGCAGCGATCGCGAAGGGTGCGTTCTCGGAGGTTGCGATGACCTCGAAGCCTTCAGGGAGTTGCGTGACGCGGTCGCCGTGGCTCATCCAGACCGGATAGCGCCCGCCCACATCCCAGATGCCGTCGAACAGAGGGCTTGTCGCCCTGATCTCCACGTCGGCACGGCCGAACTCCGCCGCGTGACCACCCTCGACGATCCCGCCGAGCTGGGTGCAGAGCGTCTGTTGGCCATAGCAGATACCGAGGATCGGCACGCCGGAATCGAAAACCGCCTGCGGTGCGCGGGGGCTTCCCTCGGCCGTCACGGAGGCCGGTCCGCCGGAGAAGATGACGCCCTTCGGCTGCATCTTCTCGAACGCTGCAGGCGCGTTCTGGAACGGGTGGATCTCGCAATAGACGCCGGCTTCGCGGATGCGACGCGCGATCAGTTGCGTCACCTGGCTGCCGAAATCGATGATGAGGATGCTGTCGGGATGGGCGATCTGGGTCATGCCGAGCCTTTAGAGAAAAGTTGCTTTCCGTGCAACTGCGTCAGGGGCGCAATCCGCCGCTTTCCAGCGCTTCAAGAAGGCGATCGACTCCATCTGCGAGCTTCCCGTCGATGACATGCAGGTATTCCCTCCAGTCCTCGACATGCTTCAGCTCCTCCTTCCCGTCGGAAATGCCGCGCAGGCCGACAAGTGGGATGACGAAGAACTGGCAGCAGCGCAGTACCGCGAATGTTTCCATGTCCACCATATCCGCCCCAACCAGATCGTAGGCGGCGCCGGAGACGACGTTACCTCCGGTCGAAAGGGAGGCGGCGGGGATTCCGGGAATGCGGTGCGGCAGTTCGATTGCGACGGGATGATCGAGGAAGGGCGTGCGCCCCTTCTCGAAGCCGAGAGGCGAGGCGTCCATGTCCCTGTAGGCGACGGACGAAACCTGGTAGACCGCAGTCTGCTCCAGGCTTCGGGAGCCGGCCGAGCCGAGAGATACGACAAGATCCGGCAAACCGTGGGCAGCCTGCAGGGTGGTCAGTGCGTGGGTGAGCGTCACTGCCGCCTCGATCGGGCCGACGCCGGTCATCAAGGGCTTGATCCGCCGGCGCAGGTGTTCACCGTATTCCGCATCCACGGCCATGACGAAAAGGACGGAGCGTCCTCCGGCAGTTGCGAGCTCGAAACTCATCCGACGATGTCCTCGCGGCCGCGGACCACCATCATCGTTGCTGTCATGGAGGCGATCAGCTTCGCGGGGCCGTCGCTCAACGCATAGGCGCGGCCGTCCGCGACGATGATGGTGGAGCCCGGCTTGGTGATCTCACCGCGGAAAAGGAAGCGTTCGCCCCGGCCGGGCGACATCAGGTTGACCTTGAACTCGATCGTGAGAAGGGCGGCATCCGGGGCGATCACGGAATAGGCCGCATAGGTGCAGGCCGTATCGAGCGCCGTCGAGATGATGCCGCCATGCATCAGACCGTGCTGCTGCGTCAGCTTCGGCTCGAACGGGAGCTCGATCTCGACCATCGCCTGCTCGACGCGCGTCAGCTCGGCGCCGATGGTCTTCATGGCCGGCTGGCGGCCGAAGCTCTGTCTGATCCGCTCACGGAAATCGCCGGTGCCTGCGTCGTTCATCGAATGCCCCTTTCGCAGGTGCGAAAGTGGCATGGCCTCATCCGATGGGCAAGCGCCGATCCTCAGTTCAGAACGACGATGGACGTGTTGAGCAGCGTCGCGAAGCTGACCCAGGCGACATAGGGAATGAACATCCACCCGCTGATGCGATCTCGGCTCCAGCTGAGCGCCAGGAATGCGACGATAGAGGCCAGCAGAGGGATGATCACCAGGAGGCCGAGCATCGGGCTCTGCTGACCGAAGAAGGCGGGCCACCAGAGAAAGTTCAGGATCATCTGCACGAACCAGATCTGCATCCGGCCAGACGCTGGTGCATCAAGCCAGGTGCGAGCGCCGGCAATGGCGATCAGCACGTACAGAGTTGTCCAGACCGGCGCAAAGATCCAGGATGGCGGCTGGAAGAACGGCTTCTGCAGCGATTGATACCACTCGCCCGGCATGTTGCTGACGCCGCTGAGCGCCCCCAGACCGACGACGATCGCGATGAAGAGAAAGTGGGTGAGGATCGTTTTCATGATCCACCACATAGGGCGGCCACGGAGCCGCGGCCATTCGATTATCCAAGGCGGATGATGTGCTGGTCCCAGGCGACTGCGCTACGCGTATCGTTGAAGCGGCCGTCATAGGCGGATACCGCCATCCCGTGCGCTGCCGGTGCAACGCCCGCCGCGTCGCGAATTTTCTCAGTGCCGAGCACGGCGCCGGTTCTCGAGTCGAGGTTCACCGCCATCCCGCCCTTCGGTGAGGTCAGTCCGACGACACCTTCCTGCCGGTTGACGGCGATGGCGCCGACATAGTTCGCCAGGCCGGACGTCGTCTCCTCCGGCAGTGCCACGAAGCGGATATCCGAACCCCTGGCCAGGTGGCCGACCAGGGGAGGCGACACATTGCGCGCACCTTCCCACTGGCAGGCGAACCAGACCTGGCCTGCATCACCCACGGCGATATGTCGGGTCGACAGCTGTCGCAGCGAGGTCGGCAGCGAATGCCTCTGGATGACGCTGCCATCGCGTGCATCAAGCAGCACAAGCGACGGCTCCATCCGGTCGAGGTTGAGTTTCGTGCGGCCGAAATCCGGATGGGTCTCGATGCCGCCATTGGCGACGACGAGCATGCTTCCGTCGTCGGAGACGGCCATGTCGTGCGTGCCGATACCCTGCGCGTCGAACTCGCCGATGCGGTCAAAACGCTCCACTGCGTCATAAACACCGATCATGCCGCGATTGCCGTCGAAGTCGTTCTCGCTCGCATAGAGCAGGCGGCCGTCGGGAGAGAATGCGCCGTGCCCGTAGAAGTGGCGCCCCTCCGGTGCCGAGATGATGACAGGAGCCGCTTTCCCGAAGGGATCCGTCGCCATGGCGAACGTCCCGGGGCGGCGGGCGAAGGCGACGAGCCTGCCGGCTGACGGGCTGAATGCCATGCCGTGAGAGCGGGCCGGCAACGCCGTTCGGTCGATGATCTCGCCACGCTCGGAAACCGTCGCGATCCCGAACGAACCGTCCGGAGCCCGGAAGCCGGAGGCATAGACCGCGTCCGACCGCTCCAGCGCCATCAGCGATCGCGGCGAAAGAACGGCCGCAAAGCCGATGCCGGCTGCCTTCATGAAGCTTCGGCGGTCGATGAGGTCGCTCCGCCACGCCATGTCAGTCTCCGTCGGAAAACGAGAAGCCGGAGGTTAGCCCAATCGCGCCGCCGTACTGGTCGTTGAGGCGGCTGATGAGATCGCGCCCGTTGACCAGCAGGAAGTCGAGCTTCTGCCTTTGCGCCTCGTCGGAGACCGCCGCCTCGACATCCGGGTTCATGTCGCGCGTTATCCGGAGCATGGACTTCAGGACGAACTGGACGGAGGAGATGATGGACCGCTGGTCGTCGGGCAGCAGGGCCACCATCCCGGAGCTGCCGACGAGATCCTGCAGGCCTTCCAGATTGGCTTCGATCATCGTCCAGGTATTGCCCGAGCGCCAGAAGATCGCCTGCTTGGGAAAGCTGCGCTTGTCACCGGACCTGTAGAAGGTTTCGATACGCTGATCCCGTACCATCTCGGCCGCGTGGACGAGGATTCCGAGAAGCGCAGTCATCGCCTCCTGCTCGTTTCGGAACAGTGGGTTATCCGGCCCGGGCTCCTTCCAGGACTGCTGGATGCCGTTCGGTGCATCCCATAGTGCGGTCAGTTCAGCGGCGATGTCTTCGAGGTTTCCGGCGACCGCTTTGCCGTACCGGCAGCGGAAGCTCTGCGCGTCCTGCGCGAGGACCTCCGACCCCGTGCCTGCCAGCACGAATTCGAGCGCCCCGAAGCCTTGCAGGGCGACGCTCTTGCCGCTCAGCCCACCGGGCGCCGTGACACTCTCGTCCGGGCGGGCAAGCAGCGCCTGCACCTGCTTCAGCCCGATGCTCTTGCGATCGGGATAGAAAAGGATGCGTTCGAAGCGATTGTCCTCGATGGCCGGGCCGGTCCTGACGATCTCGATCCTGCCCCAGCGGTTTCCTGCTGCGGTAAGGGCGTTCTTCGCCCGGGCGAGGGCTTCAGGAGAAGGAGCCGAGCAGAGGCGGTCCATTTCTTCGGTCAGCGTGCCCGCAGCCGCAAGAAAGTTGCGGTAGCCCGGCCGGATAAAGCCATCGACCGCCTTCGCAGCAACCTGGCGGATCTCGGCGGCATCCGGTATCTCCGGTCGCGGCGCATCTTCCTGGCAGAAAGCAGCGGCGGACGAGAAGAGGATGACGAGGCCTGCGGCGGCAAGAGCTTTCAGCATCAAAGCGACTCCAGAAATGCGATGAGAGCCGTTCTCTCATCCCGGTCGAGGGACGCGAAGGCATCCCGCGCCTTCTGCGCTTCGCCGCCATGCCACAGGATTGCCTCGGTGAGGTTTCGTGCGCGACCGTCGTGCAGGAAGAAGGTGTGTTCGTTGACCGTTCGGGTCAAGCCGATTCCCCAGAGCGGCTGTGTGCGCCATTCGCGCCCGTCCGCCACCCCGACCTGCTGACCGTCGGCCAGTCCGTCTCCCATGTCGTGCAGCAGGAAATCGGAATAGGGCCAGATGAGTTGGAAGGCATGTGCCTTGTTTACCGCGTCGCGTCGCGTCACGAATTTGGGCGTGTGGCAGGAGGTGCAGCCCGATTGGTAGAAGATCGCCTTGCCCTTCAGCACCTTTACGTCCCCCGTGTCGCGCCGGGCCGGTACGGCAAGGTTTTCCGAATAGAAGGTGACGAGATCGAGGACTGGGTCCGGCGCCTCCGTCGCTCCGAGCCTTTCTTGCACACCTGTCGCCCGGTCCAGGCAATCTGCCTGCGCACGCGTACAATCGCCATGATGAAACGGTGCGTCGGGATTGGAGATGCCGAGATCTCCGGCAAAGGCCGACGACGTCTGGTCGCGAACGGAGGCGTTCTGCGCCTTGAGGCCAAATCGGCCGAGCCTGATTTCTCCGGTACCGTGGTCGCGAACCACCGCGGGTCGGCCGGAAATCCCGTCGCCATCCTTGTCGGCCGGATCGGACCTTTCGAGGATGTCCGCCTCATGGATCGCCTGGATCATGCCCATGCCGATCATCGGTGGAGCGATACGGGGCGACAGGGTCGTATCCGGTTCCAGAGGGCCATAGTTCAGGCCGGTCACCGAATAGGTCGGTTTGCGCAGGTGGAAGACGTCGCCGTCCGCCAGCGTGACGGGAACCTCCTCGTAGGAGATCGTCATCACGCCTTCCGATTTCAGTCCCGGAACGGCCAGTTCCTGAAGCTGTTCGCCGTAAGTGAGGTCGGGAAAGTTCAACGCCTCGTGGCGGGCAAGGACTTCCTGCTCTTCCGCCGTTCGCGCCGGTCGTGCGAGCCGCAGGAACATCGAAGTATTGTCGGCGCTGCCCTCCGGTGGATGACCTCGCCCGTCCTTCAGGTGGCAGCTCTGGCACGCCCGTGCATTGAAAAGCGGCCCCAATCCATCCGAAGCCTGCGTGGAGGATGGAGAGGATACCCACAGCTTGCGAAAGAGCGCGTTGCCGAGCTTGAAATCCTCCTCTTCGGCGAAGGTGAGGTTCGCCGAGAAATGGGAGAAGGCATCGCCGTTGACGATCGCTCTTGTCGTCGCCGCACCGCCCTGCATGGTCTCGAAATTCTCGGCCTTGGCGAAGTCGGTTGTGGGTCGGGTAACGCCCGCCACCCGCTTCCTGTCCTTCGGCGAGAGATCCGTCCGTTCCGCCGGCAAGCTCGAGCTTTCGCCGGTGGCGAGAACTGGAGTTAAAAGGAGAGCGCCCGAAAGAATCGGCAGCAGCAGCTTGGTGACCTTGGGCGCTCTCATTTCGATACCAGGCAGCGCGCGAGGTGCGCCGCCCCTTTTCGTCTTACTGGAATACGGCGTCGGGATTATCGAGGCTGTCCGAACCTTCCAGCTCGACCCCCCCGAGATCCAACGATGCGATGACACGCTCGATCGAGCGGGTCTGGTCGATCAGCCCGTCGATGGCGGCCTGCACGACGGCATTGCCTTCCGCATTGCCTTCGCCGATCATCTGGTCATAGGCCTCGCCCCCTTCGGCGCGATCCGCCATGGCGTTCATCGCCTTGACCGTGGCGTCCAGCTTGTCTCGGACTTCGGTATCGAGCGCCGCATCCTTGGCTGCGACCAGTTCCGAGACCGATGGCCCGCTCATCTTCGTCCCGTCCGCGCGGGTGTATTCGCCCGTATAGGCTGACTGGATGCCGATAGCGTCGTTG
>DASUPM010000645.1:0-3233 GCA_036281095.1 Pseudorhizobium sp. | reverse complement strand
CTGATGCCGAAATACTGAAGCAGGAGCAGCGCGACGAAGGCGCCTAGCATGTACTGCGCCCCGTGGGCGAAGTTGATGACACGCAGCAGGCCGAAGATGACCGCCAGGCCTAGGCTCAGAAGCGCGTAGAAGGAGCCGTTGATGAGGCCGATGAGCAACTGGCCGAGAAACGCCTGGATCGGGATACCGAAGATCATCGTCATGGTCAGACCCCCAGGACCTTGTGGAGCATGTCCATCCGGTCAGGCAGTTCGCCCACCGGGAAGTCTGCAACCATCTGGCCATGCTCCATCAGGTAGAACCGGTCCGCGACGCGGCTTGCAAAGCGGAAGTTCTGCTCCACCAGAAGCACCGTCATGCCCCGTTCCTTCAATTGCTTCAGAACCTCGCCGATGCGCTGGACAATGACCGGGGCGAGCCCCTCCGTCGGTTCGTCGAGGATCAGCAGGCGAACCCCGGTCCGAAGGATGCGGGCGATCGCCAGCATCTGCTGCTCGCCGCCCGAAAGCTTCGTTCCGGGACTGTGCCGGCGCTCCAGCAGGTTCGGGAAAAGCTCGTAGATCTCTTCCAGCGACATGCCGTCGCCGGCGACCACGGGTGGCAGCAGGAGGTTTTCCTCCACCGTCAGCGTGGCAAAGATGCCGCGCTCCTCCGGCACAAAGCCGATGCCCGCATGTGCGGTTCGGTGCAGGGGGACGCCCATCATGTCCTTGCCGTCGAAGACGATCTGGCCCTTGCGTTCCCGCAGGATGCCGACGATGGTCCGCAGCGTCGTCGTCTTGCCCACGCCGTTGCGGCCGAGGATGGTGATCATCTCGCCCTCGCCGATCGTCATGTCGACCCCGTGCAGCACATGGCTTTCGCCGTACCAGGCATTGAGGCCGGAAACCTGAAGCAGAGGTTTCATGTCAGGCGTCCTCCGTGCCCATATAGGCCGTGCGTACCCGCGGGTCCTGGCTCACGGTGGCGTAGTCGCCTTCGGCGAGGATTTCCCCCCGCTGAAGGACGGTGACGTGGTGGCAGATATCGGCGACCACGGAGAGATTGTGCTCCACCATCAGCACCGCACGCTGCTTGGCGACCTCGCGGATGATATTGGATATGTTGCCGATGTCCTCGCGCCCCATTCCGGCCATCGGCTCGTCGAGCAGCAGGACCTTGGGGTCGAGCGCCAACGTCGTCGCGATCTCCAGTACGCGCTTGCGGCCATAGGAAAGGTCGGCCGCGACGGCATTCCGCTCGTTCTGAAGGCCGACCGCGGTCAGGAGCTGGTCCGCGGGCTCGTTCAGCCGATCGAGCGACGACATCGGCAGCCAGAACTGCGTCGCAAGGCCATTTGGCCGCTGCAGGGCCACCCGGATATTGTCGAGCACGGTCAGGTGCGGGAAGACAGCGGAAATCTGGAACGACCGGACCAGGCCCATCCGCGCCACCTTGTCGGGCGCCGTCCGAGTGATGTCCGTACCGAGAAGGTTGATGCTGCCCGCCGACGGCTGAAGGAATTTGGTCAGCAGGTTGAAGACGGTCGTCTTGCCCGCACCGTTCGGTCCGATGAGGGCATGGACCTTCGCATGATGGACGTCCAAGTCGACGTCCTTCACCGCTGCGAACGCACCGAAAATCTTGGTGAGGCCGCGGGCGGAAAGCACCACCCGCGGCTCGTCATGGGTCTGGACTGCAGGCTGCGCCATGACGGCTTACTGAACCAGCTCGCAGCCGCTCTTCGCGGGATCGATGTAGGCTTCGTCGCCCGGGATCGTGGAGAGGACGTTGAAGTAGTCCCACGGCTCGTCGCTTTCACCCGGCTTCTTCACCTGCAGCAGGTACATGTCGTGGATCATCCGACCGTTCGCGCCGACCTTGCCGTTGCGGGCGAAGAAGTCGTCCACGGGCATTTCATGCAATGCCTTGGCAACGGCTTCCGTTTCGTCGGTTCCGGCTTTCTCCACCGCCTTCAGATACTGCAGAACGGCGGAATAGGTCCCGGCATGAACCATGTTCGGCATTTTGCCGGTACGCTCGAAGAAACGCTTGCCGAACTCGCGGCTTTGATCGTCGAGGTTCCAGTAATAGCCTTCCGTCAGCGTCAGTCCCTGCGCCGCCTCGACGCCGAGGCCATGAACTTCCGCGAGCGTGAAGAGCAGCGCCGCCAGGTTCTGCCCTCCGGCCGTGATGCCGAATTCCGCTGCCTGCTTGATGGCGTTGGCGGTATCGAGGCCGGCATTGGCGAGCCCGATGACCTTCGCCCCCGACGACTGCGCCTGCAGGAGGAAGGAGGAGAAATCGTTGGTCGCCAGCGGATGGCGTACCGAGCCGACCACATTACCCCCGGCGGACTTGACGAATTCGCTGGTTTGCTCTTCCAGAGAGTAGCCGAAGGCGTAGTCGGCGGTGAGGAAGAACCAGCTGTCGCCGCCCTGCTTCACCAGCGCGCCGCCGGTGCCGACCGCAAGCGCATGGGTGTCGTAAGCCCAATGGAAGCCGTAGGGGCTGCACTGCTTACCCGTCAGATCGGTCGTCGCAGCACCGGTGACGATGTCGATCTTCTGCTTTTCCTTGCTGAGCGCCTGGACCGCGAGAGCCACTGATGACGTCGTCAGCTCCATGATCGCATCGACCTGTTCGGTATCGTACCACTGGCGCGCGATGTTGGAGGCAATGTCCGGCTTGTTCTGGTGGTCGGCGTCGACGATCTCGACGGCAACATCAAGCACCTTTCCACCGAAGTCCTCGACGGCCATCTTGGCGGCCTCGACCGAAGACTTGCCGCCGAAATCGGCATAGACGCCCGACTGGTCGTTCAGAATGCCGATCTTGACCTTGCCATCGGACGGGCTCTGCGCCAGCGCGGCGGTGCTTCCCGCCAGCAGAATTGCAAGCGACGTGATCAGGTTCTTTCGCATTATTTCTCCTCCCAGAGAATGTCAGAGTGCGAGTCTGTTCAATTTTGGGAGGCCGCCCTCCTCAAGACAGCCGTTCCAGTTCGTATCGTTCCGGAATTTCCCGGTTGACGCAAGGCGATTTCAGCAACTAATTGCAAACACCCCCTGTGCAGATTTGAACAGATCCATCCTGATGACATCCAATGCAAATTTTACCTGGGACGATCTGCAATATTTTCTCGCCGTCGCACGAACCGGGCAGTTGTCGACCGCCGCCCGCCACCTGCGCACAAGTCACGCCACGGTATCGCGCCGGATCGACCGCCTCGAATTCGCCCTGAAGGTCAAGCT
>DASUPM010000644.1:0-4538 GCA_036281095.1 Pseudorhizobium sp. | reverse complement strand
CCTACGCCATCGTCTTCTTCCGCTTCCCGTTGCGGATGACCTTCTTCTGGATGATCTTCATCACACTGATGCTGCCGGTCGAGGTGCGCATCCTGCCGACCTACAAGGTCATGGTCGATCTGAACCTGATCGACACCTATGCCGGCTTGACGCTGCCGCTGATGGCGTCCGCCACCGCCACCTTCCTGTTCCGGCAGTTCTTCCTGACCATCCCGGGCGAGATGGTCGAGGCGGCCCGCATAGACAATGCAGGCCCGTTCCGCTTCATGAAGGATATCCTGCTGCCGCTGTCGAAGACCAACATCGCGGCGCTCTTCGTGATCCTCTTCATCTACGGCTGGACGCAGTATCTGTGGCCGCTGCTCGTCACGAACGACGCGAAGATGAACACCATCATCATCGGGCTTCGCCGCATGGTCGATTTCACCGACGCGTCCACCCCGTGGAACTACGTCATGGTAACCGCGGTGCTTGCCATCATCCCGCCCGTGCTGGTCGTGGTCCTGATGCAGCGCTGGTTCGTCAAGGGTCTTGTGGAGACTGAAAAGTAATGGCCGGAATTGAACTGAAGGACGTCCGCAAGGTCTATGGCGGCAATATCGAGGCGATCAAGGGCGTCTCGCTTCGGATAGACGACGGGGAGATGATTGTCCTCGTCGGCCCGTCGGGTTGCGGCAAATCCACGCTCCTGCGCATGATCGCGGGCCTGGAGAGCATCTCGTCGGGAGAGATCGTCATCGGCGATCGCGTCGTCAACCAGTTGGAGCCGTCGCAGCGCGACATCGCCATGGTGTTCCAGAATTACGCGCTCTATCCGCACATGACGGTGAGGCAGAACCTCGCCTACGGTCTGAAGAACCGCAACACGCCGAAGGACGAGATCGAGCGGCGCATCACCGAGGCGGCAAGGGCGCTGGAGATCGAGCAATATCTCGAGCGCAAGCCGCGCCAGCTTTCGGGCGGCCAGCGCCAGCGCGTCGCCATGGGCCGGGCAATCGTCCGCAAGCCGGCCGCCTTCCTCTTCGACGAGCCGCTGTCGAACCTCGACGCCAAGCTGCGGGTCCAGATGCGCGTGGAGATCCGCCGCCTGCAGCGGTCGCTTGCCACCACCAGCGTCTACGTGACCCATGACCAGATGGAAGCCATGACGCTCGCCGATCGCCTCGTGGTTCTCAATGGCGGAAAAATCGAGCAGGTCGGCACCCCGATCGAGCTGTACGAACGCCCGGCATCCACCTTCGTCGCCACCTTCATCGGCTCGCCCTCAATGAACCTCCTGAAGGTCGGCGACGGCGGATGGACGGTTCCCGCCGAGATGCGTCTGCCGACCAATGCCGCGGTCATCGGCATCCGGCCGGAGGACATTGTTGTGGCGCAGACGACCGACGCTGGCCTGTTCAGTGCCCGCGTCAAGGTCGCGGCTGTTGAACTCGTCGGTGCTGAAAGCTACGTGCACGGCACGACGCAGGACGGGAACATGATCGTATTCCGTGTGGCCGGACGTTCCAATATTCAAATCGGCGACACGGCGACGCTGACCGCGGAGCCGCAGAGCTTCCACCTCTTCAACAAGGCGGGCGCTCGGGTTTGAGGGCTAGATGCCTTCCACGGGCGGGCCACCGACCGAAATCAGCCTCTTCGATGCCGCGGAACGATCGATGGCGTGGATGACCCGTTCGAACTCCAGCGCCGCTCCGAAATCCGGATAGGGGCGGCGGTCGCCGGCGATCGCATGAAGGAAGTTCCAGACCTCGATCGTCTTCAGGTCGTTGAAGCCGAGCTGGTGGCCCGGGGCCGGGCAAAATTGACCATAGGGCGGGTGCGACGGTCCGGTAAGGATGGTGCGGAAGCCGTCCGACGATTTGTCTCCTGTATTCTGGTAGACCTGCAGCTCGTTCATCCGCTCCTGCTCGAAGCAGATCATGCCGGTCGTGCCGTGGACCTCCCAGCCGATGCGGCTCTTCCTGCCCCAAGCGGACCGCGAGGTGGAGAAGAGACCGGTGGCACCGCTTTCAAAGCGGAGCAGCGCGCTTGCAATATCTTCGTTCTCCACCGGCCTGCGTTCGTCTGATCCTTCGACTGGCCGCGTCTTGTGGACGGTATCGACGTCGGCGACAACGGTCGCAACCGGCCCCATCAGCCCCTGCATGAGGGAAACGAGATGGCATCCGAGATCGCCCAGAGCACCAAGCCCCGCTTCTGCGCGGATCGCACGCCAGGTCCACGGCGTTTCAGGATCCGCCTGATAATCCTCGTCTACGAAACCGCGGAAGTGGACAGGCTTGCCGATCGCACCCTCGCCGACCAGCTTGCGGGCGTGCTGGTAGGCCGGATTTGCAAGGTAATTGTAGCCGACGATGGTCTTGCAGCCGGAGGCCTCCGCCGCGGCCTCCATCCGCCTCGCCTCATCCAGCGTCAGGGCCATCGGCTTTTCGCAGTGTACGTGCTTGCCCGCTTCGAGAGCGGCCACGGCCATCTCGGCGTGCATCTTGTTCGGCGTGGTGACGCAGACGACATCGACGGCGGCATCTCCCACGAGGGCCTTCCAATCTCCGGTCGCCCTTGCAAAGCCGAACTGCCTGGCCATGAGGTCCGCCTTGTCCGACGGCTGGTCGCACAAGAGTTCCAGCCGCACGTCCGGCACATCACCGAACACCGCGTTGACGGAGCCATAGGCGAGCGCGTGTGCCTTGCCCATGAAACCGGTCCCGATCAGACCGACGCCAATCGACTTCATCGCGATATTTCCTCCCCTCCGGTCCTCACCCAAGCTTGGCGACGAACGCCGAGAACTCGGCATCCGATATGGGCACGGCGTGCTCCGAGGCTGGATAGGCTCCGCAGGACACATCGTCAACGAACTCACGGAAAGCCGCTACCCGCTCGGCCTGCAGCCGCGCATATTCGGCGGCAAAGTTGCGGTAGGTCTTCGCATGCCGCGGGACGTGGCCCCGAGTATAACCCAGTACATCCTCTGCGAAGAGATACTGCGCATCCGCATGCCGCCCCGCTCCCATGCCGAGCAGGACGAGACTGGTGCGCCTCGATATCTCCTCGGCAACCCGATCCGGCACCACCTCCAACTCGGCTCCGAAGGCCCCGACCTGCTCGAGCATCTTCACATGCTCCCACACCTTCAGCGCGCTTTCCGAGGTCTTGCCGACAGCCCTGAACCCACCCGTCCAGGTGGCTTTGGACGGGATCAGCCCGACATGGCTGACGACCGGGATGCCGTCGTCGGCCAGCGCCTTGATGGTGGCGAAAGACGAAGCACAGTAGACGCAATCGCCGCCGATCCGGACTACCCGATGCGCGGCCCGCAGGTAGTCTTCGACCGTGACCAGTTCTCCGTAAAGAAGCCCTACCTGGACGAAGCAGTCGCCTGCCGCCTGGCGCATGTCCGGGTTCCACAGCGGGTCGATGATCGAAACGATATCGACCCCTGCCTCCGCGGCGGCGCGCGCTTCATCCAGCGTTTCGACGTAAAGCATGGTCAGCCGCCGCTTGCCCTTCAAGGCGCGGATATCGGCCACTGTCATTCGGTTGTGGCGCATTCTGCCTCCTGCTACGCCGCCCTGAGCAGGCTCTTGAGAGGGACCGAGGGATCCGCCAGGTGGTCGGCCGACAAATGGGCACCCCGCGAAATCAGCATCTCTGCCAGCCGGATGTCCTTTGCGACGCGGTTACCTCGCCCGACCCCTGCGGCGCAGAGAAGCCGGCCCTCACCGTCGTATTGGAAGGCGATGATTGCATCGTCCTCCAGGCGGCGGAGGGATGTCCTTGCCGCAGGCTCCGACAGTCCCGCAACCTGCAGGCCAAGATCGTATTGGTCCGACCAGAACCAGGGAACCGTTGTGAAGTCATCCACCTCCCCCAGCATTGCAGCGGCGGCATGTGCACCCTGTTCCTGCGCAACGCGCCAGCTCTCCAGCCGCAGGCGCCCTCCCTGGTGCGGAATCGAGCAGCAATCTCCGGCCGCGAAGACATTGGGCGCCGAAGTTCGGAACCGACTATCCACGCTGATGCCGTTCTCCACGGCAAGGCCTGCCTTCTCGGCCAATTCGGTATTGGGAATGGCGCCTGTGCCGGCGACCACGATATCGGCCCGGACGGTACCTCCATCCGCAATCGTCACCACGCCCTCATTGATGGCAGCCACCTGAGCGCCGAGCTGCAGGTGGACGCCCTCCGCGCGATGCCGCTCCTCAAGGATTGCGGCGATCTCGGCCGGAACCGCCCGCGCCATCAGCCGCGGCGCCGCCTCGATAACCGTGACCTGCGCATCCAGCGCGCGCGCGGCGGCTGCGAGTTCCAGGCCGATGAAGCCGCCGCCGATGACGGCTAGCCGCGCCCCGGGACGCAGGCGCTTGAAGATGGCGCGGGCGTCGTCGAAGGTGCGCAAGGTGGCGGCACCTTCCATTCCCGGGAACAGTCGCGGCCTCGCCCCCGCCGCGAGCAGGAGCCGGTCATAGGTCCAACATGATCCATCAGGCGCAGCGAGCCTGCTGTTGGCGACATCGAGTGATTCAATCCTCGTT
>DASUPM010000643.1:0-11763 GCA_036281095.1 Pseudorhizobium sp. | reverse complement strand
CGTCCCGGCTGTAGGGGAGGCGCAGAAAACCGTGCTGCACGCCCTCGGCGGAGAAATCGACCGTAGGGGTGATCGGCGACGGCCGGAGCGTGCGTTCCAGCATGGCTCAGTCCTTTACGAGAAGCTTGCGCGGCACGTTGGCGAGGCACTCCACTCCCGTCTCGGTAATCAGAATGCTCTCGGTGGTCTCGAAACCCATGTCTTCCAGCCACAGGCCGGTCATGAAATGGAAGGTCATGCCGGGCTTGAGCTCGGTCCTGTCGCCAGGGCGCAGGCTCATGGTGCGCTCGCCCCAGTCCGGCGGATAAGAAAGGCCGATCGGATAGCCTGTGCGGTTGTCCTTGACGATGCCGTACTTCTTGAGCACCGCGAAGAAGGCATTGGCAATGTCCTCGCAGGTATTGCCGGGTTTGGCGACGGCAAGCCCCGCTTCCATGCCTTCGAGCGTGGCCTTCTCCGCGTCGAGGAAGGCCTGCGTCGGCTTGCCGAGGAATACGGTGCGCGAGAGCGGCAGGTGGTAGCGGTGGTAGCAGCCGGCGATCTCGAAGAAGGTGCCTTCACCGGACTTCATGGGCTTGTCGTCCCAGGTGAGGTGCGGCGCGGAAGCTTCCCTGCCCGAGGGCAGAAGAGGCACGATCGCCGGATAGTCGCCGCCGATGCCGTCGACGCCGCGCGTGCCGGCATCGTAGATTTCCGCCACCAGATCGCACTTGCGCATGCCGACCTCGATCTTGTCGAAGATGCGCTGATGCATCGCCTCGACGATGCGCGCGGCATTGCGCATGTACTGGATCTCGGTCTCGCTCTTCACAGCCCGCTGCCAGTTGACGAGGGCGGTGGCATCGACGAAGCGAGCGTTCGGCAGGTGCTTCTGCAGCGAGGCGAAGGCTGCTGCCGAAAACCAGTAGTTGTCCATCTCCACGCCGATCGTCAGTCGGTCGAGGCCGCGCTCGGCAAGCTTGGCCGACAGGTAGTCCATCGGATGGCGTTCCGTGGACTGTACGTAATGGTCCGGATAGCCGACGATATTCTCGTGCTTCAGGTAGGCGGTGAACTTGGCACCGTTGGCGTCCTGGCCGCGACCGTACCAGATCGGTTCGCCTGTCGGCGGCACGACGACGCATTGGTGCACATAGAAGGACCAGCCGTCGTAACCGGTCAACCAGTTCATGTTCGACGGATCGCTGCAGATCAGGACGTCGATGCCCTTGGCTTCCATGGCCTTGCGTGTCTTCTGAAGGCGCGCCTCGTATTCCGCCAGAGAGAACTTCAGATTTGCTTGTGTCATGCGTCTTTCCTCAATTACCGGCGAAGAGCCGATCTCAACTCTCGAAGGTCATTCCGGCCTCGGCCTCTGCCGCGCGGGCGGCCGCCAGTGTCGCGATGGCCGTGTCCTGGATGCCCGTGCCTGTAAGATCCGCGATGGTGATCTCGCCAGGGCCGCTGCGGCCTGGCTTCCGCCCGGCGATGATTTCGCCAAGCTCGGGGAAGATCGCGCCTTCCTTCACGAAGCCGGCCTCGATGGCATGGTGGAGTTCGCCGAGCCGGCGGGTCTGCTTGAGGCTGTCGGCGACGTACAGGGCTGCGCTGGCGATAACCGCCGGCTCGATCTCGTTCTTGTGCTCCGCATCCGATCCCATGGCGGTGACGTGCTGGCCGGGCCGGAGCCACTCGGCCTTCAGGATCGGCTTTTCGGAAGGTGTTGTCGTGACGATTACGTCGGCTCCGCCGACCGCCGTTTGGCCATCCGTCTCGGCGCGCACGGGAAAGCCCAGCGTCGCCGTCAGGTCCGCGGCGGCCGTCTCCGCCTTTGCGGCATCGCGCGCCCAGATGCGGGCTTCGCGGATGGGGCGGACGAGCGCCAGTGCCCGGAGCTGGAGCTTTGCCTGCATTCCGGCGCCGAAGATGGCGGCGACCGAGGCGTCCTCACGGGCAAGGTGTTTGGCCGCGACGGCGCCGGCAGCGGCCGTGCGGACATCGGTCAGATAGCCGTTATCAAGCAGTACCGCCTGCACCAGGCCTGTCTTTGCCGACAGGAGCACCATCAACCCGTTGGTACTCGGCAGGCCGATTTTCGGATTGTCGAAGAAGCCGGGGCTGATCTTGATCGCAAAGCCGTCGAGGCCGGGCACATAGGCGGTCTTCACGTCCACCTCGCCGCGATGTTCGGGAATGTCGAGTCTGAGGATCGGCGGCATGGCGACCGCCTTGGTGGCGAGTGCGTGAAAGGCATCCTCGACGCAGGTAATCGCCTGAAGGTCGAGCGGGACGATGCGCCGGAGTTCCGTCTCCGTCAGGATCTTCATCTTCGTCACGCGGCTTCCTCCCCAAACGGATCGGCTTCGCCGTTGATGACCCGCCGGTGCAGGTCCATGTCCACGTTGCGGCCGGAAAGGATGACGGTTACCGGCCCGCCGAGCTTGCCGAGCCGGCCGGAAAGCAGGGCCGCAATGCCCACTGCACCGGCTCCTTCAATTACCTCGCGCTCGTGCGTATAGGCATGCCGCATGCCTGCTGCGATCTCGGCCTCGGAAAGCGGGATGACGTCGTCGAGCAGCGCGCGGCACATCTGGAATGTCACGGCATTTTCGATGCCGATGCCGCCGCCGAGCGAATCCGCAAGGCTTGCGACCTCCTCGACCTGCACCGGTCGCCCCGCCTCGAGGCTTGCCTTCATGGCCGCACCCCGTTCCATGGTGAGGCCGATCACCCGCGTCCTCGGCGAGCGCCCCTTGACCGCCGCGGCGACCCCGGCCGCCAGCCCGCCGCCGGACAGCGGCACCAGCACCGTTGCCGCATCCGGCATGTCGTCGATGATCTCCAGTCCGAGCGTGCCTTGCCCGGCAACCACGGCCGGATTGTCGAAGGGCGGCACCATGACCAGGCCTTCCTCAGCAACCAGCCGGTCCACCTCCACCTGTGCCTCGTCCTGGGACCTGCCGACGATGCGGACATTGGCGCCGAGCCGGCGGATTTCGGAAACCTTGTTCTCCGGCACGAGCCGGGACATGCAGATCGTCGCAAGCGAGCCTTCGGCCCTGGCGGCATGGGCGAGAGCGCGGCCGTGATTGCCGGTCGACGCGGCGACGACGCCGCGCGCCCGCTCTTCCGGCGATAGCGAAAGCACTGCGTTCGTCGCCCCCCGCAGCTTGAAGCTGCCGGTCGTCTGGTGGTGTTCGAGCTTCAGGCCCACCGGCACACTGCAGCGCTCGGAGAGCGACCAGGAAGGGACGAGAGGCGTGCGCGATATGCGAGCCCCGATCCGCCGAGCCGCGTCCTCGATATCCGCCAATGTCACGGGGAGATCGGTCATGGCTTATCGATCCGGATAGGCGAGAGTCATCAGCCGGCCGAGTTCCGGCCGTGCGGCTTCGTCTCCGCAGAGACGCAGGCATGCCCAGGCGGTAGCGAGATTGCTGGTGACGACGGGCTTGCCGATCGCGGCCTCGATCTCGGCCGCCACGCCGGCAGCGCGTACCGCTGTACAGGAGATGAAGAGGGCGTCGCAGTCCGGTGCGGTCGCATCCCTGGCAAAGGCAACGATCTCTGCGGGTGCGATCCGCGCCATCTCCCGATCGTCCGTCAGGCCGAGACAGGTAAAGCGGGCGATGTCGAAACCGAGCGCCAGGAAGTAGTCGGCCATCGGCTTGCTGGTCTCGGCCGTATACGGCGTCAGGACCGAAATGCGCCTGGCGCCGAAAGCCCGGAGGCCGGAGACGGCCGCTGCGGTGGGCGTGACGACGACGGCGGTGGGCTTGGCAGAGCGCACCGCCGCCTCGATCTGTTCATCGCCGATGACGACCGATGCGGAGGTGCAGGAATACATGACCACGTCCAGCGGCTCGTCCGGCAGGATGAGCGCGGCTCCCGCAGCCAGCGAGGGCTGCATGGCGCGCAGGTTTTCCGGCGTCACCGGGTTGGCGTAGGGGATGCGGGTCGAATAGACGCCGATCCGCTCGCCTGCCACCATGCGCTGGAAATCGACCTCCGTCGTGTGGTCCGTGGCGAGGATGACGAGACCGACGCGCTTCTGCAGTGGACGGTCGTCCAGCCGGGGCTTCCTGTTCGCGAGTTCAATTTCTACGGCCGGCATGTCTCAGTCATCCAGTCTGGCATAGCGTTCTTCGAGCCAACGAAGTCCGACGACGGAGATCAGGCTGATGGTGAGGAAGAAGACGCCGACCAGGGTCATAGGCTCGATGTAGCGGTAATTGCTGTTGGCGATGCTCTTCGCCTGGTTCATCAGCTCCAGAACGGTGATGGCGGAGAGCAGCGGCGTTTCCTTGAACATCGCGATGAAATAATTGGCGAGAGCCGGGATCATCGGCGGCACCGCCTGCGGCAGGATCACGTGGATCCAGGTCTGCCGCGTCGTCAGGTTGGCAGCCTTTGCCGCCTCCCACTGGCCGCGCGGCACGTTCTCTATGCCTGCGCGATAGACCTCGGCCGTATAGGTCGCATAGTGGATGCCGATGCCGATGACGCCCGCGAGCAGCGGCGGGAGGCGGATGCCGAAATCGGGCAGCACGTAGAAGATGAAGTAGAGCTGCACGAGGAGCGGCGTGCCGCGGATGAATTCGCACAGGAATGCAACGGGGCGTGATATTGCGGCGACAGGCGAGCGGCGTATGATCGCCAGCACCAGACCGACGACCCCGGCGACGGCTGCGCCGAATACTGTCGCAATAAGGGTGATCTTGAACCCTTCGAGGAGGGTCGGCATGATCTGCCAGACGAATTCCCAGTCCCATTCCATCGTCAGGTCCTCACGCCATCGAGATTTCGCGACATCCGGCGCTCCAGCCAGCGCATGGCCGCCGAGATCGCCAAGGCCATCAGGAAGTAGAGGATCAGGATCGTCGTGAACGGAATGAGCGTATTGCCGGTCTGGGCGCGGACAACCTGCGCCTGGAAGGTCATGTCCGTCAGCGAAATCAGCGATACGATAGCCGTTGCCTTCAGAAGCTCGATCGCGTTGTTGCAGAAGGTCGGCAGCATCAGCGGCAGCGCCTGGGGCAGGATCACGTGGCGCATGCGCTGGTAGCGCGACAGGTTGAGCGCGACACAGGCCTCCGTCTGCTGCCGGCCGATCGCCTTCACCGCACCGCGCACGACCTCGGCTCCATAGGCGCCGACGTTCAGCCCGAGTGCGAGCACGCCCGCCTGCAGCGGCGTCAGCGTCAACCCGGCGAAGGGCAGCACGAAGTAGACCCAGAAGAGCTGCACGAAGATCGAAGTGCCGCGGAAGAACTCTATGTAGCTTGTCGCGAGCGCACGCACCGCGAAGAAGCGCGACAGTCTTCCGAGCCCTGCGAGGAAGGCCATGACGAGCGCGAGTGCCGATCCCAGGATCGTTAGCTGCACCGTCACGAGGGCGCCTTCCAGGATCAGCGTCAAATAGCCGGACCAGACCGACATCAGCACGAACTTCCCGTTGTCAGAGATGGGACCTGCGGCACATCGTGCCGCGGTGTTGACGGACCGGGCAAGACTGCCCGGTCCGCAAGCGAGGTGTTATTGTGGGGCGCACTGCTTTTCGCGCGTGGTCGACATCGCGGCTTCGGCCGAGAAGCCGTACGGCTCGATGATCTTTGCGAACTCGCCGGACTCTTTCAGCTTGGCAAGCTCGACGTCGAAGGCGTCGCGCAACGCCTCGTCGCCCTTCTTGAAGGCCGCGCCGTCGCAGTAGACCGGCGCGCCCTGAACCGGTGCCACGACCTCGATGTTCGGATCATTCGCCTTGCTCACCAGGTCGTGGATCGACAGGACCGGCAGCGAGTAGACGTCGATGCGACCGTCCTGCAGCATCTTGATGCCGCTCTGGCCGTCAGGAACGACGATCACCCGGTCACGCGGCACGCCCGCTTCGAGCGCGAGCTTTTCCTCGGTCCCGCCGCCCGGCGCGCCGATCTTCGCATCGGGGTTGTCGGCGATGTCCTTGTAGCTCGTGAGCTTCAGCGGATTGCCCTTCTTCAGGGCAAAGGCTTCCGCGTCACAAAGAATCGGTTCGGAATAGGCGACGGCGTTGCAGCGCTCCGGCTTCATGAAAAGCCCGGCAGTGATCGCGTCGTGACGGCCCGCCTGCAGGCCGGGGATCATTGCGCCATACTCTGAGATCGAGGCCACGACTTCCTTGACGCCGAGGCGTTCGAAGATGACGCGGGCAACATCCGGAGCGGCACCGGACACCTTGCCGTCTGCGCCCACGGCGGTGAAGGGCGGCTCGTTGGCGATCGCGATCCGCGCAAAGCCTTGCTCCTTGAGCTCCTCCAGCTTGCCGTCGTCGGCGGAAGCCGGCGCTGCCGCGATGGCGGCGAGAAGTACCGTTCCTGCGAGTAGAAGTCCTGTTTTCATTGTTCCCGTCTCCTCTGGTTTTTATGAGCTTATGGGGCAATGCCGACCGCAAGCGGTCAGACGCGGTGCCCTGCCGCTATGATCTTGCGCAGGAAAGTCTGCGTTCGCTCCTGCCTGGGATTACTGAAGATGTCCTTTGGCTTGCCTTCCTCGACGATCTTGCCTCGGTCGAAGAAGAGAACCCGGTCGGCAAAGTCCTGAGCGAAACCCATTTCGTGGGTAACGAGCAGCATCGTCATGTCGGTTTCGGCGGCGAGCCGCTTCATCACGTTCAGCACTTCCTCGACAAGCTCCGGGTCGAGCGCCGACGTCACTTCGTCGAACAGCATGATCTTTGGCGAAAGCGCCAGCGCGCGGGCAATCGCAACCCGCTGCTTCTGGCCGCCGGAGAGCTGCGCCGGAACGCTCTTCGCCTTGTCGGCCATGCCGACCATGTCGAGCAGTTCCATCGCCCGCTTTTGCGCATCCGCCCTTGCCACGCCCTGGGTCAGCATGGGTGCGAGCGTCACGTTGTCGAGGACGCACTTGTGCGGAAACAGGTTGAAGTGCTGGAAGACCATGCCGATCTTCTTGCGCATCCGGTGCAGGTGACGCTCGTCGGCCGCCACCAGATCGCTACCCTTCTTCATGTGGTAGAGCTGTTCGCCATCGACCTCGATGTGGCCGCCGCTGATCGTCTCCAGCGTCATCAGGATGCGCAGGATGGTCGTCTTGCCCGACCCTGAGGGGCCGATCAGCGCCAGCTTCTCGCCCGGCATTACATCCATCGACAAGCCATCGAGGACGGTCAGCGGGCCGTATCTCTTCACGATGCTGTCGATGCGGATGATGGGCTGCGGCATTCATGTCTCTCCCTGTTGAGACAGGCAATACGCTTACGATGGAGGCGTCACAAAATCATGTCAATTCGGAAAATAATATCATGACAATTTTTCTGCCGGCTGCCTAATCGGCAGGCGAAACCGTCAAATCGCAAGCAGAAGTTCTTCCGGATTGCCGAGCGCCAGAGACGATACGACACCAAGGCCGGTTCTCAAGTCCGCCTCCGAGGTCGATCCGAGAGAGATGCGAACGGCGGGGGCCCATCCCTGGCCTGCGGCGCGGAAGGATGCGCCCGGAGCGATGGCCACGCCGCGCAGCCGCGCCTGGGAAACAAAGGCTTCCTCCGTGTGTGCGCTGGATAGTGGCAGCCATACATGCAGGCTTTGCGGATGCGCATAATATCGCAGCCCGGCGAGCGTCTCTTCCGCAACCTTGTGCCGGGCTGCGAGCGCCTGTTGCTGCCAGGCGACCAGGTCCATCGCCGTCCCGTCGCTCACCCAGCGCGTCGCAATCTCTGCGATCGCAGGCGTTGCCATCCAGCTCGAGACCAGGTGCCGGTTGGCAACTGCGGCCACGTAGCGGTCGGGCGCGACCAGATAGCCGATCCGCAATCCGGGAACGGTGATCTTGGTGAAGCTCGTGATGTAGAGCGTGCGTTCCGGCGCATAGGCGGCAATGGGTAGAGGCCGGTCCTGCACCAGCGGCCCGAGGATGTCGTTCTCGATGATTGCGATGTCGTGCCGGGCAGCGACCTCGGCCAGGGTCTCGCGCCGTTTGCTACTCATCAGCGTTGCCCGCGGGTTGATCACGGTGGGCTGAAGGAACACCGCCCGTATCGGGCTTTTGCGGCAGGCTTCATCGAGTGCTTCTGGAATCATGCCCTGGTCGTCGACCGGCAATCCCTCAAGATGAATGCCCAGATAGGTGGAAAGCGGGAGCAGCGTGTGGTGACTGATCGCCTCGGCGGCCACCATCGAACTGGGCGGCGCCGCGCTCATCAGCGCCACGGTCATTCCCGACGTCGCGCCGTTGGTGAGGTTGACGTTCAGCGGGGAAACCTGAAGCCCGCAACGGGCCAGCCATTCCGTGGCCACCGCACGATGCCGGGGAAAGACCATGTTGGGCCGGAACGACAAGGCCGAACTCGACGGAAGGTTTTCCGCCAGCCAGCCGAAGGCCTGCCGCATCTTTTCCAGATGAATATGGTCGCATACGGGCTTGAGGATCGACAGGTCGATCACCTCACCCAGCCGCTCCGGCAGATAGGGCGGCTCCGGTTCCCGGGGCTGTGTCTGCACGAAGCTGCCGCGGCCGATCTCTCCGGATATCAATCCCCTTCGGATCAGGTCGTCATAGGCGCGGCTTACCGTTTGGACGGAAATTCCGAGATCGTCGGCCATCTTGCGATGCGTCGGCAGTTTCGCCCCGTGAACCAGCCGGCCGTCCTGGATTGCGCGGGCAATCTGCTCGGCAAGCGAGATGTATGCGGGACGGCGAAGCTGCGTCGGATCGGGGTGCCAAGTTGTCATGATTCAAATCTGCGAGAAATCAGTTCAATTGACAATGGCAAAACGACTTTTCATTGTCGTCCGTCAACAGCAGCAAGCGGATAGTCACATGAAACTCGATGCCATCGATCTGCGCATTCTCGAAGCGGTCCAGGACGATGGGCGCATCACCAAGCTGGCGCTGGCGGAACGGGTGGGGCTGTCGCCGACGCCGTGCTGGCTGCGTCTGCGGAAGCTGGAGAAAGCCGGCATCATCACCGGCTATCATGCCCGGCTTGCGCCGAGGCGCATCGCTCCCGTCGCAAGCGTGATGGTGGAGATCACGCTTGCCAATCACCGGCAGAGCGACTTCGACCGCTTCGAGCGGACGATTGCGGCGATACCGGAGATCACGGCCTGCTGGTCGCTCGGCGGGGGTGTCGACTACATCCTAAAAATCGTCGCATCGGACATCGACGCCTATCAGCGGCTCATCGACGGACTGCTAGACCGGGAACTCGGCATCGAACGGTACTTCACCTATATCGTCACCAAGACGGTGAAGGATGAAGCTTTGCCGATCAGCCTGCTCTTCGGCGGAGCGGACGGTTCGGCATCCTAGACAAATTCGGCGGTTGATCGGCGCTGATTTAGACAATCTCTCTATTTCGGCCGCTGGTATTGGACAATCTCTCATTCGGGCGAGGCGATACTCGGGGCGGACAAACCGAGGATCCGGCCATGACCGCAATTTTCGCCCGCCCCGCCTACCATGAAGCGCTGACCCGTCTGGATGACCGACACCTGTTGCGCGACCTTGCCTATGTAAATGGCCGCTGGGTAGCGGGAAGAGAGGGACACAGCTTCCAGGTCACCGATCCAGCCTCCTCTGCCACGCTGGCCTGGGTGGCGAGCCTCGATGCCGACGAGACGGGCGCCGCCGTGGATGCCGCCGCGGCTGCATTTCCGCGGTGGCGAGCAATGCTGCCGCAGGAACGGGCCGCCGTCCTGCGGCGGTGGCATGACCTGATGCTGGCCGCAAAGGAGGATCTCGCCCTCCTGATGACGCTCGAGCAGGGCAAGCCATTGGCGGAATCCCGCGGCGAGATCGACTATGCCGCCTCCTTCCTCGAATGGTACGCGGAGGAGGGCAAACGGGTGAACGCCGAGAGCGTCACAAGCCATCTGCCGGGTGCCGAGATGATCGTGCGCCGCGAAGCGCTGGGCGTCGTCGGCGTCGTCACGCCGTGGAACTTTCCGTCCGCCATGGTGACGCGCAAGGTCGCCGCCGCGCTCGCCGGCGGCTGCACCGTGGTAGCGCATCCCTCCTCGGAAACGCCGTTGTCGGCATTGGCGCTGGCCGAACTCGCCGAACGTGCGGGGGTGCCGCCGGGTGTCTTGAACATCGTCACCGGCGACGCCGCGACGATCGTCGGCCGGTTGTGCGCAGACCCGCGCGTCCGCGCCATGAGCTTCACGGGATCCACGGAGATCGGCCGCCTGATCGCCGCACAATGTGCGCCCTCGATGAAGCGGCTGGTGATGGAACTCGGCGGGCATGCGCCGCTGATCGTCTTCGACGACGCCGATGTCGATCGCGCGGCCGACCTCGCCATTGCCGCCAAATTTGCCACTTCGGGACAGGACTGCCTCGCCGCCAACCGGATTTTTGTACAGCGCCCGATCCTGAACGCGTTCAACCAAGCCTTCGCACGACGGATCGCCGCATTGAAGGTCGGAGAAGGTCTGGGTGAAGGCGTCGATATCGGTCCGCTGATGCACGAGCGGGCGGTTCAGAAGGTCGAGGCGCAGGTCAAGGATGCCATCGATTGTGGAGCGGTGCTTGTGACCGGCGGAAGACGGCACGATGCCGGCCCGCTGTTCTTCCAGCCGACGCTGCTGACCGAGGTGCCGGAGACTGCCTCCATCATGCGTGAGGAGACCTTCGGCCCGGTCGCCGCCGTGACGGCGTTCGACACGGAAGATGAGGTCGTCCGCCGCGCCAATGACAGCGAATATGGCCTCGTAGCCTACGTCGTCACCACGAACGGCGCCCGGCAGATGCGCCTCGGCCGCGCGCTGGACTACGGAATGATCGCCGTCAACCGCGTGAAGATTACCGGCGGCCCTATCCCGTTCGGCGGCTGGAAGCAGTCCGGCCTCGGCCGCGAAGGCTCCCGCCACGGCCTCGAGGCCTTCACCGAACTCAAATACCTCTGCATCGACACCGCAGCCTGACCCGTCTGGCCGCCCGAATACAAGATCGAAAGGATATTCCCATGCTCGACCGCAACAACGAACTCACCGCCTGGGACCGGGACCACTTCTTCCACCCCTCCACCCATATGGGCATGCACGCCCGCGGCGAGACGCCGACGCGGGTGATCCAGGGTGGCGAAGGGGTCTACATTACCGATCGGGATGGTCGCACGAGCCTCGATGCCTTTGCCGGCCTCTACTGCGTGAACGTCGGCTACGGCCGCCAGGAGATCGCCGAAGCTATTGCCGAGCAGGCGCGGGAACTCGCCTACTACCACGCCTATGTCGGCCACGGCGCGGAAGCATCCATCACGCTCGCCAAGATGATCATCGATCGCGCGCCGGAGGGCATGAGCCGCGTCTACTTCGGTCTCTCGGGATCGGATGCCAACGAAACCAACATCAAGCTCATCTGGTACTACAACAACATCCTGGGACGTCCGGAGAAGAAGAAGATCATTTCCCGCTGGCGCGGCTATCACGGTTCAGGGGTGATGACGGGATCGTTGACCGGGCTGCAGCTCTTCCATAATGCCTTCGACCTTCCGCGCGCGCCAATCCTGCATACCGAGGCGCCCTATTATTTCCGGCGCGAGGACCGCTCGATGAGCGAGGAGCAGTTCTCGCAGCACTGCGCCGACAAGCTGGAGGAGATGATCCTTGCCGAGGGGCCGGACACGATCGCCGCCTTCATCGGCGAGCCGATCCTCGGCACCGGCGGCATCGTTCCGCCGCCGCAGGGCTATTGGCAGAAGATTCAAGCCGTGCTCGAGAAATACGACATCCTGCTCGTCGCCGACGAAGTGGTCACCGGCTTCGGCCGCCTCGGCTCGATGTTCGG
>DASUPM010000642.1:0-2236 GCA_036281095.1 Pseudorhizobium sp. | reverse complement strand
GCTGTAGAGGAATATCGCACCCATTACGAAGTGCCGACAGTCACCTACGAAACGACAAGCGCCGTGGTGCCGGCCGCTCCTTCTCCCGCGCCGGGCGACCTGCTTCTCGGTCCGGTCGAGGACGTTCGGGTCGTGGAGCCGCCGGAAGCCGTGACGACCTATGTCCGGCAGCACCGGGTCGAGCCGATCATCGTCCAGAACGAGGTCGTGCTCGGAGCGACGCTGCCGCCGGGCGTCGTCGTCCAGGAGGTGCCGGACTATGATTACGACTATGTCGTCGTCAACGATTCCCCGGTCCTGGTCGATCCGCAGACCCGGCGTATCGTTCATATCTACGACTGACCTTTCCTGGGGGCCGCCACGGCGGCCCCCTTCCCGTTCATCCGCGGCCAACAATTGCTGTTGATTGTTCTGGTCGTTCGCGCTTTATCGACCTTGAACGATGAAGACGGGAGGCTCCGGCAGATACGCTGCCGGAGGACAGGCGGAAAGGACTGGGTGTGTCACGCGCACCGGCAGCAAAAGCAGCAAAGAAAATTCGACCGGAAATGCCGGCGGTAGATGAAGCCCGAATCGATTTCGAGACGATCGAGCTGCTGTTCTTCGCCTATCGCGACTTCGTCTCGGACCCCGATGCGATGCTCGTGGACATCGGCATGGGCCGGGCCCATCACAGGGTCGTCTACTTCGTGTCGCGGCACCCGGGCCTGATGGTCTCCGATCTCCTCGACCTTCTGCAGATCACCAAGCAGAGCCTGGCAAGGGTACTCAAACAGTTGATCGAAATGGGCTATATTCGCCAGATGGCCGGAGCCAAGGACCGCAGGCAGCGGCGTCTCTATCCGACGCTGGCGGGCCGCGAGCTGGCTTTGGCCTTGTCCGAGCCACAGTCGCGCCGCATCACACGGGCAATGCAGGATCTGACGCCCGGCGAGCGTGCGGCCGTGGCGTCGTTTCTGCGGGAGATGCGGGGCCGGGACCCCAACCTCCCCACGATCGAAAGCGAGTTGGATTGATGACGCCACTTCTGTCCGATGATGCTGCCCACCTGCTGGTGGTGGACGACGACACCCGTATCCGCGATCTCCTCAGCCGCTATCTCGCCGAGCAGGGCTTTCGCGTCACCATTGCAGCCGATGCCGCAGACGCACGCCGGAAGATGGCCGGGCTGCAGTTCGACCTGATCGTGCTGGATGTGATGATGCCTGGAGAATCCGGCCTGTCCCTGACGGAATCGCTCGGGCGCGAAAAGCGGTCTCCGGTCATCCTGCTGACGGCGAGAGCAGAGGCGGAATCCCGTATCGCCGGGCTAGAAGCCGGCGCCGACGATTATCTCGCCAAACCCTTCGACCCCCGGGAACTGGTGCTGCGGATCAACAATATCCTCAAGCGTAGTGCCTCGTCCGACGCGCCGAAGATCGAACAGGTGATGTTCGGCCCCTACACCTTTTCCATCCTGCGGAAGGAACTCCGAAGGGCCGCCGAGCCGGTCCGGCTGACGGATCGGGAACAGGACATCATGCTGCTTTTCGCCCTCCGGGCAGGAGACACCATTCCCCGCCACGAACTTATCGGAGACGACGCGGAGGTCGGCGAACGTACCATCGATGTCCAGATCAACCGCCTGAGGCGCAAGATCGAAGAAGATCCGGCCAACCCGGTCTACCTCCAGACGGTTCGAGGTATCGGCTACCGGCTGAGCATCGACTGACAGGAGCCTGATGGCGGCGGGGAGCAGGAGAGCGATGGCACTGTTCGAGAGCTTGAGGCGCGACCTGGGAAAATTCCACGTTCCAGGGCTACGCAGTTCCCGGCGGCGGTTGAAGCGAATGGTGCCTACGCGCCTCTACACCCGCTCGGTTCTGATCGTCATCATCCCGATGATCTTGTTGCAGACGGTCGTCGCTGCGGTGTTCATGGAACGGCACTGGCGCATGGTGACCGAACGGCTTTCCGAAGGCGTCACCCGCGACATCTCGGCGGTCATCGAAATGATCGAGCATTTCCCCGACACCGACGATTACGGCACCATCACGCGGATTGCCAATGAGGAGCTCGGGCTCAACGTCATGATCGAGCCGGGCGGTGAACTGCCGCCCCCACGCCCCAAGCCGTTCTTTTCCATCCTCGACGGGATATTGGCGGATCAGATCAGCGCGCATATCGAGCGGCCTTTCTGGATCGACACTGTCGGTGACAGCCGTCTGGTGGAAATAAGGATCAAGCTCGATGACCA
>DASUPM010000641.1:0-2896 GCA_036281095.1 Pseudorhizobium sp. | reverse complement strand
ATCGGCCTCGAGCGGGCCGAAGATCAGGCGGCCGTTCGCGAGGACCGGCATGTCCCAGAAAATCGACAGGGGCTGGGTTGTTGCGGCATCGTTCATTTTCTACCCTCGTTTGAGACGAGGGAAATTCCTCGATCACTAATTGTATCGCGAATGGGGCGTGAATGCCACTGTTTTCAACTGACTTGAAAAAAATCAGCGGAGCAAGCCCGCGTTTTTTGCTGCCAGCCTTATATTTGTACTTGCAGCCCCCACCGACAAACCCGCCGCCCGCGGCGCACGCCAACCCTCCCAAAAAGCAGGAGGAATGATCATGACCGACATCCGAGTGACGTCAGAATGAGCCGCCGAATTCGCTCTGCGGAAGAGTCCGCACGCCGAGAGGCGCAAAAGAGCAAGCAGGCGCTTTATACGCTGGCCGCCGACAGCACCGCGCCACGCGACCCGCGCATGCAGGGCGCACATTATCGCCGCCACTTGGCAGATGCGCACCGAACAATAGAGCAACTGCAGGCACGCATCGCTGAACTTGAGGCTGCAGTCACCAAGGTGAGGCGCGAAAGCACGTACCAACTCTCGCTATGCGTCAGCCGCACCGTTGCAGAAGACGCGCGCAACGCGGCGTTTAACCTCGCCAAGTATCAGGCCGCATCCATCGTCGAGGGCCCTGACGGAGAGCCTAACGCATGGTCGAATGCCATCGACCAGCTGAAGCCGCCGAAGCCGAAGTTCACGAAGTGAGACCCATCATGACCGCTCCCGACCCCCGCGACTTGTCGCAGCTTTCTGCACTGCTCGCCTCCGCAACGACAGCGTCACCCAAGCCGTCGCCGGCGCCGAAGAAGCAGAAGCCCGCGCCTGTGGCCGCGAACGACAACAAGGCTGCCCCGGTGTTGGCATGGCCCGCACTCGAGCGGCTGGTACACCGCGGCGACGACAAACGAGCCTACGCGCTTCGCCATTGGAAAAATCTAGTCCACCCAGGCTCCGGCTATGATGACGAGCCGGAAGGCGAAGATGAGCCGGAAAAGGACATCAGGATTCGCCCGTCAGAGGGCGCGCTTCTACGGGCGGTAGGCTGGCGCGTGACCGGCAATGAACGGTGGGAGCACACTGGCAAGCTTGTGAATGTCTACGAGCGTGCGGAGATTGCGACCGTTAGCAAGCGCAATCGGCTCGGCGGCATCGATGCCAGACTTGGCGGCTTGCTCTTCCGTGACGGCAGGCTGGTCCAGTGGGGCGAGACGAAGAAGGGACGCAAACTGAAACCGGTGGAGCAACCCGGCGAGGAGAAAGGCGGCCATTCAACGGAGCGCAGTGAGGCGTCCATCTGGCGCTACATCCGGACGCGCGCAGACACACCATCACCGTTCGCCGCGAAGCCCTACCGTCGTCCGTTCTCTGCCGAGCCAGCCATCATCGACTACTACGATCCGCTGCCGCGAGAAGAACCGAGCACGAACGACAAACATGGACGGTTTGGCGTGGAGGAGGCGCGAAAGTTGCTTCAGGCCCACGGCGTGGATGGGGCTGTGCCTTTCGACAAGTTACCAATCGAGGGCACCTTGTGCCCCGACGGCCTTGTTGCTGGCCCGCAGTGGGTTGGTGGCGTGAAGAAGCCGAAACCGACTGGCGAGATTTCGGCGCCGGGAGGTCGTGAGCCAGAGTTTGCCCGTGTTTTCGAATGCACCGACTACCTGGCGCACCTGCGACATCTGCTCGGCGACCATGCCAAGGTGCTCGACCTCGCCATCACTGACACCACAGCAAAGGACATCGGCATCGCAATGGGCAAGGCTCCTGCGTACGCCGAGAAAGTCGGCCCTCTGCTCATTGATGCGGCGCTGGACGCTTTGATGGTGATCGACGAGACGGCAAGGCTGGAAATTGCGCCGCCGGTGAAGAAATTGGCTGCGTGATATCCGGTCAAACCGTCCGAAGGACGGTATATTATTGAAGAGGGTCGCTAACCGACGGCCTTCACCCATTTTTGGGGCGCCGATATCCGCGGACGCTTGGAACTCGCGAGAGATGTAAGGACTGCCTCAAATCAACTACGCTGCTAATCACCGCAGCCCAAAGAAGCTGAGAACAACCAGCACTATTACGACGGCGCCGATGATCCAGATGATATTGTTCATGACGATCTCCTTCAGGGCTGACAGAATCTCTCGGAACAATCCTTGTTGAACATGAAGGTTCCACGCTCTGAGGCCGTTGAATCTCAGGATTGCTGATCCCATATCTCGATCGATCCCAATCCTTTTACCTTCAACGCCCGGCGCGCTCATGCCGCGACGGCGTCGGCGACGGTCGAGCCTGACGTTTCGGGCTCCCGTCGCCATGCTTCTTCCCATTGCCCTGTGCGCGCCTCCTCCGCTGCACTGGGCGATCACGCCGCTGGTTGCAGTGCCAACGCACTCCCAGCGGCTTTTGATTTCATGGTGGTGCATGGTCCGAACCGCTCGAGAAGGATGGCATCACCTCTATGACACTGCCGCGTGGAAGCGGCTTCGCCAACACCAGCTGACGATGGAGCCGCTGTGCCGTTTCTGCCTGGAGGTGGAAGATGTCACGGAGGCCGACACGGTTGACCACGTAGAGCCACATCGCGGGCAGTTGGACCTGTTCTACGATCCGGACAACCTGCAATCCCTTTGTCGGTCGTGCCATGATGGCCGTAAGAGGCGCATCGAGCGCGGGAAGGCAGACATCCGCTTCGACGCGGCCGGATGGCCGGTCGACTGACCGGGGAGGGGCGGGTCAGATCGCTCCGACCACGGAATCCGCCCTACCTGCGGCACCCGTTTCTGCGCGCATCTGCATTTCAAAATATGACCCTCAGGAGGCCTGATCGAATGCCAAGACCGAGGAACCCGCTCGGCAAGGCGAAGACCGA
>DASUPM010000640.1:0-10958 GCA_036281095.1 Pseudorhizobium sp. | reverse complement strand
GTCGCCTCCCGACATCCAGTTCCTGCAGGCCGATGATGTCCGGTTTCAGCTCTGCGATCACTTCCGCAATCCGGGTCGGATCGAGCTTGCGATCCGTGCCGATGCAGCTGTGGACATTATAGCTCAGAATTTTGAGAACGTGCCCGGAGGGACGAGAAGTCGTTGTTTGCATGGATCCCATGACGCAGGGAACCCGTTGGCATCGTTTTCGTTCCGTTCCAGCAGATAGTGGGGAAGAGATGATCACGAGGAAGGCCCTTCTCAGGTTGGCGATTGCCGTAGCCATAGGCGTTGCCGCGGCAATGGTTTATCGAAGCCTCGGACGCTACACCTGGTCGGAAGTACAGTCCTCGGTTCAAGCAATTCCGGCGTTGCGCCTCGGGTCGGCCTTTGCGTTCGTGATTGCATCCTACCTGTGTCTGAGCGGCTTCGACTGGCTGGCGGTTCGATATGCGGGCCGGCCCCTTCGCTATCCGCGCACGGCGCTGGCCTCGTTCACGAGCCTGTCGATCGGCCACAATGTCGGTTTGGCGGCGCTCAGCAGCGGCGCGGTCCGCTACCGCTTCTACTCCCGCTGGGGGCTTTCGCCGGAGCAGGTCGCCAAGGTCATCGTCTTCTGCGGTTTTACGGTTGGCCTCGGTCTTGTCACTCTGGCGGCGCTGGCGCTTTTGACGTCGCCGGCCGGGCGGGGCGACATGCTGGGGCTGACGCCCTTGATGTCCTTCATTCTGGGGCTGGGTCTGCTGACGCTTCCTGTGACCTACCTTGTCCTCTGCTGGCGTGTTCGCCGTGCTCTCCTTCTCGGGCGCTGGCGCTTCGAACCCCCTCCGTTGCGTCTCGCCGTCGGTCAGATCATCATCGGAACCCTCAATTTCGCCTGCGTCGCCGGCGCCATTCACCAACTGCTGCTTTCCGCGGCGGGCATACGCTATCTGGAGGTCGCCAGCGCCTATGTCACATCCAACATCGCCGCACTCATCAGCCACGTGCCGGGCGGACTGGGGGTGCTCGAGGCGACAATGCTGGGCCTTCTGCCGCATTCGGATGCGATCGGCGCGCTGGTGGTTTTCCGCGTGCTCTACTTCTTTGTTCCGCTGATGATCGGCGTCCCCACCTTTATCGCGAGCGAAGCCTATTTCCGCCGCCAGCCTCCATTATCCAAACAATCGACGGCTTAGGCGGGAAAACGATCTTCGAACGAGGACGGCCATCGGACGGATGGGCCAGAACGGCTGTTTGGGATCCAAAATGCCCGTGCCCAGAAGCGATTGCGTGTCCCCGTGCCGCGCGTTGACGTCGAACACTCGAAGGCCGCGCTTGCGCACGTTGAGCCGTTCGATCGCGGCCAGCAGCGATCCTGTCTCCTCGAGGGCCTGCGTTACATCCGATGGGGAGCACCCGAGATGCTCCGCGATGAGGTCGTTTCTCACGGCTGTGACAGCGCGCCGGCCTTCGGGCGAGCGGGTCTCGATGGCGATGTCGCATTCGGTGTCCAATCCCTCCGAGCGATTGTTCAGATTGGATGAGCCGACGCGAATGAAGCGGTCATCGACGATGATGACCTTGGAATGCACGATGATTTCCTTCTCGCCGCCGTTTCCGTCGGGAGCGACCGCATAGTAGACGCGCAGCCGGTCGTGGCGATCGGCGCGCTTGAGGCGACGGATGAGGCGGTTGCGGTTTTGCCCCATCATCGCCTGTTCCACGAAGCCATGGGACTCCCGGGTCACGATCACGACGATTTCCGGCCCGTTGCGCGCTTTCAGGCGTTTCGCCAGCGTCCGCGCCACGCCGAAGGAGGCCAGGTATTGGGTCTCGATGTAGAGATGGTGCTCGGCGGCCCGGAGCGCCTCGTGGGTCAGGCGGATCGCCTCGCGGTGTCCCCGCCGTCCCTTCCAGTTCCATGCTTCGGTGAGTGCGAGCGCGGTATTGCAGTCTCTTAGCGCCGGTTGAAGATCGGCCGGCCACGGATTTCCTCCGGACGTTCCCTTTGCCGGCTCCAGAACCTCGCCGGTAAGCTTGCGCCAGCGCTTGCGGGCGAGGTCTGCAACAAAGAGGGCGGGAGGGCCGGTGACGATGGTCTGGACGTCGTGAACGGGGCCATAGGGCGTGCCATCCGGTGAAACGCGCAGGGGATTGTCCATGCGATGCTCGCGATCGTCCCAGCGGCGTGCTGTGAGATCGATCCCGCCGAGGAACGCGGTTCGGTCGTCGATCGAGACGATCTTCTGGTGATGGCTGGCGCGAAGCGGATGGTCGAAGTCGAATTTCAGGGTGATGCGGGAATGGTCGGACCATTCCATCTTTCCGAACAGCTTCAGGCTCTTGCCGGAATAGACAGGCCCCATGCCCCAGACCAGCAGGCGAACCTCCAGTTCGGGCTTGGTATCGACGAGATGGCGCAGCAGTTCGCCCAGGGTCTTGCTCTGCGCGTCTTCCGGGCGCAGGCGGATTTCTGGGTCGAAGTCCCATCCGATGATGAATATGGATCGTTCGGCCTGACGCAATACCTCATCGAGCCGGCGGAAATAGTCAGCGCCATCGACGAGAAAGGCGACCTTTTCCGCCCGGCCGCTTCGCCATGCGTTCCGGCCCGGTTTTATGATCGGGATGATGTGAGAAAGTTGCTGCGTTGAAGCTGCGGTTGCCGTCACGTCCACCTATGCGCCCCCAGTGCAAGATCGCAGGAGAGAACGCATCGTGCCGCGGCTTGTTCCAGAGCGGCCTCGTGGATTGGTAAACGACCTAGGCGTAGGTGGGCGGATTGTTCTCGTCCGGATTCGGGTTCGGTTCCTCGTCCGGCAGACGATCGGGCTCCGGCTCCTCGATCGGCGGCTCAGGCTTCCAGTCCGGCGCCGGTATCGGCGGCGTCTCGTAGGGCTCGCGAGGATCAGGCATCGGTTTCTCCGGCTGTGATAAGGGGTGAACCTTGCGGCTCCCCGATTGTTCCCTCTTTTCTCCGACATTCCGCTTGCTGCCGGAACGGCTTGGCGATGCCGCCGTTAATGCTCCGGCGTGACTTTGAAGGAGGATACGATGGCGCACATGCAGGATCATTTCGGCCATTGGCTGCGGGACGCGCATGCCATGGAAGAACAGGCGGTGACGATGTTGACGGCACAGGCCAAGCGCATCGAGAGCTATCCGCTTCTCAAACAACGGATCGAACAGCATCTCGTCGAAACGAAGGGTCATGTGCAGGCTCTTCAGGCCCTGCTGGAAAGGCTACCATCCGGTCGTCCCTCGGTCGTCAAGGATGTCACAGGGCGAGTGACCGCTACGCTGCAGGGGCTGACCGGCCTGCTTACACACGACGAGGTCGTCAAGGGGGCAATGGCCGCCTATGCCTTCGAGCATGTCGAGATAGCAGCCTACAGAGTATTGATCGCGGCAGCCGACGAACTGGGGGAAAGCGGGGCGAGGGCGGTCTTCGAACGCATTCTGGCCGAAGAGGTGGCGATGGCATCATGGATGCAGGAAAACCTGGACGATACCACGCGGCTCTTCCTGATGCGCGACGAGATGGAGCTCCAGGCGAAGCGTTAAACGCCCGAACCTACCTCAATCGGTGAGCTTGCGGCCGCCCAGGAACGTGTACAGCTCCCTCTCTTCACGAACCCCATTCTGGTAAAGATCGAACAACTGGGCAGCGAGGCTGTTGGCGGCATCGCTGTCGGAGTGCAGTCCGCGATGGCTGCAGACGTCTGAAAAGCAACGATGGAGAAAGGCCAACTCACCCGGCTCGAGGGTTCCCGTGGAAATCTGCGTCATGTGGGCCTCCGATATCCGGAGCTAAGGGTCCTGCGTCATGCAGAACCCGCGCTCTTTCAAGCTGGGGCTTACCCTACTCCTCACCCAGCCTGATGCAAGGGAGACCTAAGGCCCATCACGCAGCCGTGTCCGGTTGCGCCGGGGGCTTGGATCATTTGTCGTCCAGATGGTTCGCCTCGTGATCGTGAAACTGCTCCGTCTGGATGGCTTTGCCGTCGAGGCCGCGTCCGCCCGTATGCTGCGACTTGTCCCTGTTGGACAGGACCATGTTGTCCGGCAATGCGGATTTGTCGATGTCCGTCATCGCTCCCGTCCCGCTTTGCTTTCCCTGCGATCCCGGGCCGAAGTGCTTGGCGTTGGCGTTGGCCATGTTTTTCTCCTTCTCGCTTCTCGCATCTGTTGAAACGGATGCGACACAGAAGCCCAACCAGCGGCGGCTGCATTTGATCCAGGAGAAACGGCACGTTTGGCCGGGCGGGCTGTTTTTACGACGCGATCTCACCATCCATGCGTCGCGTTTTTCCTGGGGCTGAAGCGTCGGCTCCGGAGAAGGTATCAAGCCACAGCTGGGTGGAGAGAATTCCCACAAAGGCAGCATTGTCGCGGAAGCCGCTCGTCGGCTGAATGCGGCACTTCTGGTGAAGCTTCGATACGGCATGCGGATTGAACAATCCATTGGCGGAAAGGCTATGAGCGCCCAGAAGATCCCGTACGTAGTCCGGTTCGGTAGCGACGAAAGAGCTGCTGTCGGGCGCGCGGTATGGCTGCTTCGGGCGTCGAACGACGCTTTCCGGCAGGAGGTCCCTTGCGGCTCGGCGCAGGATGTCCTTCTCTTGCAGCCCTCTCAGCTTCGTCTCCGGAGGGAGCCGGTTGGCAAACTCGACCAGGCGATGATCGAGGAACGGAAAACGGCCTTCCACGCCATGCGCCATGGCCATCCGGTCTCCCTGGCTGGAGAGGATGTAGCCTGGCAGAAGAAAGCGAGCTTCGAGATACTGGGCCTGGTGCAGAGGATGCCACCGCGAAAAACTCTGAGGCAGCCGGGACGCCAGTTCCTCGGCGGCATCATAGGCGGCAAGCGTTTGCCTCAGATCGCCGGAATAGAAGATCTTGGCGGCCGATGTGCTTCGGAATCGCGGCCGATGCGAAAACAGCGGGTCGTCCGAAGCATCCTTTCCGGCGCCGAAATAGGCGGCGAGATATTCCGGGGACTGCTGTTTCAGCCCGGGCAGGTATGGATAGAGCTTGCGGAAGAGGTGCGGCCGGATGCGGGAACCGGGCTGGCGAGCACAGAAGCGCCGGACGCGGGCCTCGCGAAAAATATCATAGCCGGCGAAAATCTCGTCGGCTCCTTCGCCGGTCAAAACCACCTTCATGCCGCATTCCCGCACCAGCCTCGAAAGCAGGAAGAGTGGGGCGGGAGCCGTCCTCAACACCGGCCGTTCGGTGAAGCGAACGACCTCGGGAAAGCATTCGGCGATATCGGCGGGTCTGCAGGCAACCTGTCGGTGATTGGTTCCCAGACATGCAGCTACCTGCTTCTGGAAGACGCTCTCGTCATGCTCCACACTGTCGAACGTCACGGAAAACGTGTTCAGTCCCGCGGGCGCCATCGGAGCGGCGAGTGCGGCGATCAACGAGGAATCCAGTCCGCCCGAGAGATAGGAGCCGACTGGTACATCCGCGCGCATCCGCAGCCGTGTCGCATCCAGAAGCAGAGCCCGCAGCTCTTCTTCCGCCTGCCGTTGATCCGGCTGCAGCCGCAGGTCTGCGATATCCGGATAGTCGAGCTGCCAGTATCGGCGCGTCTCCATGCGGCCATCTTTGATGACCAGTGAGGTGCCCGGCTCGAGTTCGGAAATGCTCTTGAAGGCGGTGCGCGGCGCGATGGGAGCCCATAGCGTGAAGATCTGGTCGAGCGCGACGAGATCGAGTTCCGCGTCGATCTCCGGAACCGTCATAAGCGCCTTGATTTCGGAGGCGAAATAGATGGCTCCGCGGCTCTCGGTGTAGAAGAGCGGCCGCACGCCCATGCGGTCACGGGCAAGCAGCATCCGCCGCTGCCGGCCGTCCCAGATGGCGAATGCGAAATCGCCATTCAGCCGCGAAAGGCAATCATCTCCATAGCGAACGTAGAGCTGAAGAAGGACCTCGGTGTCACTGCCCGTCCGGAAGCGGCACCCGCGCGCCTTCAGCTCCTCGCGCAGTTCCACGTAGTTGAAGATTTCGCCGTTGAAGACGATGACGACATCGCCGTCTTCCGTGGACATCGGTTGCTGACCGTCGGCAAGGCCAACGATCGAGAGACGGGTATGGGCGAGCCCGACGCCCTTTCCCCAGAAAGTCCCGCTGCCGTCCGGCCCTCTATGGGCGATGGCCCGGGCCATGGACTGCAGCAGAGGCTCCGGTCCATCCGGAACATCAGCCTCTCCGACAAAGCCCGCAAATCCGCACATCTTCCCGCCCTTGGCCCGCAACCTGCCTTTCTTAGTCAGGCAGAGGTGCAGCAGCAGTTAAGCCGGTGCTCCTTTCGGCCTGGAAGGACAATCGGGGTAAACCGCGGGTTAAGATGCTTCGGCGCTCTGGATGAGCGTCGGCAACAACTCCGATACCGTCGGGTGGATCGGGACGGCCCAGCGGAGGGTCTCCGTACCTGCGCCCGCGTTCATCATGTCGAGCACTCCGTGGATAGCCTCGTCGCCGCCCGTTCCCAATATCGCAGCGCCCAGGATCTTGCGGCTCTCGGCGTCGATGACGATCTTCATGAACCCCGAGGTTTCTCCCTTCTCCACCGCCCTGCCGACCCGGCTCATCGGGCGCGTGCCGACCAGTATCTTCCTTCCCGCCTTCCTCGCCTGCGCCTCCGTCATTCCGACCCGGCCGAGCGGCGGGTCGATGTAGAGCGCGTAGCCGAGAATGCGGTCCGACACCTTCCGGCTTTCTCCGTCGAGGAGATTGGCGGCGACGATTTCGAAGTCGTTATAGGCGGTGTGCGTGAAGGCGCCCTTGCCGTTGCAGTCTCCCAGGGCCCAGATGCCTTCAGCCGTGGTGGAAAGGTCGTCGCGGACCTTGATATAGCCGCGCTCGTCGAGCTCGACCCCTGCCGCACCCAGGCCGAGGTCGTCGGTATTGGGGCGCCTGCCGGTGGCGAGCAGGACGTCGGAGCCGATGACCTCAGGCGATCCCTGTTCGCAGGAGAGCCCGACGGCGACGCCTTCCGGATGCCGCTTGAAGCGGATACACTCGGCGCTGGTCCGGATGTGGATGCCTTCCGCCTCGAGAATTTCGCGGATCGCATCCGATACGTCCGGATCCTCCTTGGCAATGAGCCGCTTGCTCTTCTCGACGATAGTCACTTCCGCGCCGAACCGGCGGTACATCTGGGCAAATTCCAGCCCGATATAGCTGCCCCCGATCACCACCAGATGCTTCGGAACCCGGTCCAGCATGACGATGTCGCTGTTGGTCAGATAGTCGATCTCGGCGATGCCGGGGAGATCGGGCACAGAGGCGCGTCCGCCGACATTGACGAAGATCTGCGGTGCCTGCAGCAGATCGTCATCGACCCTTACCCGGTCCGCTCCCTCGAAACGGGCGTGACCGCGGATCAGGGTGCAGCCGGCCATGCCGTCCAGCCACTTCTCATTGTTGGTGCGTGCGTTCAGCGTCACCTGATGCGACCGCTGCATGACCTTCGGCATGTCGATCCGCATCGTCCCACCCAAGACAATTCCGTAGTCTCCGGCTCGCCGGGCGAGATGTGCTGCGTAGGCCGACGCTACCAAGGCTTTCGTCGGCATGCAGCCGGTATTGACGCATGTTCCTCCCACGTGCTTCCGCTCGATAACGGCGACCGTTTTTCCCGCCGCGGCGAGACGGCCGGCGAGCGAGGGGCCTGCCTGGCCGGTTCCGATGACAATGGCGTCAAATTTCCTCATGACACGAGAAGCCTGACTGCGTTGATGATGAGCCAGGCGCCGAGAATGGCAACGGCATCTTCGATAAGGGCGGCCGGTCTATCGCGTCCGAAGGCTTTGGCAAGCGCGGCCCGGAAGGCAGCGCCGCCGAGGGTTCCAATAACAGCGCCGATCGCGCCGGCAATGAGACCGCCGGCGGTCAGGCCGAAGCCTGCACCGATCGCTGCGCCGGCCAGCGCGCCCATGAACACGCGCGTCGCGAACTGGATCGGGACCTTTCGGCTCGGCGTCGAGGGAAGCTGGTCCGTGACCAGTTCCGCGGCAGCGAGAACGGTCAGTATTACCACGGCCCAGATCGACGTCAGGAAGGACAACCATGTTCCCGTCAACGCGAGAATGCCAAGATAGCCGGCCCAGCTGGCCGCTGCAGGAGCAGTCATTGCACGAAGGCCGGCGACAATTCCAATGAGCAGTGCGAGGAGGTAGACCATCGGGAGCCTTTCAGACTCTGGAGGAGTGGTGCGCCGATCCAACCATGCCGTGTGAAAGAGTCAAGAAGTTCCCGGAATTGCGCCGGCTTGCTGCGATCAACAAAGTATAGCCAATGCCGTCACCTGCCCCTATGATCAGGGCAGGTTGGTGGAGGAGCCAGACTTAGTTGCGTCATCGAGTCCTGATCGCGTCGATCGTGTTTTCGGTCGCGGTGCTTGCCGTGATCTTCGGCGGCGGAACCATTGCCTCCCGCAGCTACATGCAGGAGGCCGCCAGCCAGGCGCAGACGACGCTGCGGCTGGCGGTCGCTGCCCTGGACGGGCATCTCAAACGATACGAAGCCCTGCCTGCCCTGATCGCCGACCAGCAGAACATCAAGGACCTCGTGCGGCAGCCGCGCGACGAGCGATTGCGGGCCGTAACCAATGGTTATCTGAAGGAAATCAATACGCTGCTGACCTCGTCGGACATTTACGTCATGACGATGGACGGAAATACGATCGCTGCCAGCAACTATGACGAACCCTTGAGCTTCATCGGCGAGAACTTCAATTACCGTCCGTATTTTCAGCAGGCGGCGCAAGGAGAACAGTCGCGGTTCTACGCCCTGGGGACGACCTCCCTGAAGCGCGGCTATTACTTCGGATCTCCCATCGAGGCGGAGGGAGCAATCCGCGGGGTTATCGTCTTCAAGGTCGATATCGACGCGATCGAGCGTTCGTGGAGCGGCGGGGACAGCCGCATCTTCGTATCGGACCCCGAAGGCATCATTTTCATGACCGGCTCACCGGAATGGCTCTATTCGGCAATCGAGCCGCTTACACCGGAACGCCTGGCGCGGACGGAGGCATCGCGGCGGTATGCGGACGCATGGCTTCGCGAACTGCCGGTGAAGCGCAGCACCTATGCCGGGTACGAGAGCATCGTGATCTCAGAGAGCCAGGGAGACCGGGAATACCTGGTCGCTTCGGCGCTGATGAAGGAAGCAGGCTGGACCGTCAATGTCCTCTTGGATACGGGCACCGTCCAGGCTCAAGCGAAGACGACGATCATTGCGATCCTGCTGTTCCTGTGCCTTGCCGGGCTTTTTCTCGCAATCATCCTGCAGCGCCGCGCCCGGCTGAACGAACGAATGCTGATGGAGGCGCAGGCAAAGGAAGAACTGGAGAAGCGGGTCGCCGAGCGGACCGCCGATCTCGCCCGGGTAAACAGCCGGATCGAGAAGGAAATCGCGGAGCGGAGGCTCACGGAAAAGCGCCTGCGCCAGACGCAGGCGGATCTCATCCAGGCAGGCAAGCTTGCGGGCCTGGGGCAGATGTCGGCCGCACTCTCGCACGAGCTCAACCAACCGCTTGCGGCGGCGAAGACCTATTCCGAAAGCGCGGCGGTGCTTATTTCGCTTGGCCGGGTCGAGGAGGCGAGCGACAATGTCCGGCGCATCTCCGCGCTGATCGATCGGATGGCCTCGATCAGCCGGCACCTGAGGAACTTCGCGCGGAAGCCGAAGGAAAAGCTCGGCTCCGTCTCGCTGGACGAGGTGGTGAGGGATACGCTGGAAATCGTGGCCGCTCGACTGAACACGGCGGATGCCGAACTCGAACTCTCAATAGAGGAAGGGCTACCGCGGGTAACCGCGGGCGCAATACGGCTGCAGCAGGTGCTGGTAAACATCATTACTAACGCGGCCGACGCGGTCGAGGGACGGGACAACCGAAAGATCGTACTCAACGGCTATGCCGAGACGGACAAGATCGTCATCTCGGTGCGGGATTGTGGCGAAGGCGTCGCCGCCGCGATCCAGGACAGAATATTCGACCCCTTCTTCACGACGAAGGGCGTGGGCAAGGGGCTCGGTCTCGGGCTTTCCATTTCCTATAACATCATCAAGGACTTCGGCGGCAGTCTCACGGTGGTCAACCACCCCGAAGGCGGCGCTATATTCCGAATCGAACTTGGGATCGCCTCCGAAAATGCGCTCGAGGCTGCCGAATGAACGATCAGCGGGTGCTTCTGGTCGACGACGAGGAGGAACTGCGACGTTCGACGGCGCAGGCGCTCGAACTGTTCGGTCTTTCGGTTCAGACTTTCCACGCCGCCGATCAGGTTCTCGAACTCATCGGCTTCAGCTTCGACGGCGTGGTGGTGACGGACATCCGCATGCCGGGCGCCGATGGTATGACGCTGCTTCAGCGGATCCGTGAACTCGATCCGGAAATTCCCGTCATCCTCGTCACGGGACATGGCGATGTGCAACTCGCGGTCAAGGCGATGCGCGAGGGCGCCTACGACTTTCTCGAAAAGCCGTTTACGCCGCAGCACCTTGCCGGTGTCATCCGCCGCGCGCTCGACCGGCGCGGCCTCGTCCTCGAGAACCGCCGATTGAAGGCCGTGGCGGGCAAGCGCGACGATCTGGAGGCACGTCTGCCGGGAAGGACGCAGGCGATGGTCGATCTGCGTTACCGCATCCGCGCGATCGGTGCGACGGAGGCCGATACCCTTATCATCGGCGATACCGGAGCCGGCAAGGAGGTGGTTGCGCGCGCGCTGCACGACATCAGCCCCCGGGCGAACAGGCCCTTCATCGCGATCAACTGCGCGGCACTCCCGGAGAACCTGATCGAGAGCGAGCTTTTCGGCCATGAAGCCGGCGCCTTCCCCGGCGCCATCCGCGCGAGATACGGCAAGTTCGAGCATGCCAGGGGGGGCACGATCCTCCTGGACGAGATCGGGTCGCTGCCTTTCGACTTGCAAGCCAAGTTCCTGCGGGTGTTGCAGGAA
>DASUPM010000639.1:0-2113 GCA_036281095.1 Pseudorhizobium sp. | reverse complement strand
GCCTACATGATCGAGAACGGCAAGGTCGGTCCGGCGATCAAGGGCGCGATGCTGATCGGCAACGGCCCGGATGCGATGAAGCGGGTTTCCATGGTCGGGAACGACACCAAGCTGGATACCGGCATCGGCAATTGCGGCAAGGCCGGACAATGGGTGCCCGTGGGCGTGGGGCAGCCGCATCTCAGGATGGATCAGGTCACGGTCGGCGGCACGCGAACCTAAGAACCGGATGTTCCTTCCATTCCTGCGCGCAGGATCGAACCCCTGCTCGTTCAGCATTACTTAAGGGTGCAACCGATACCTTTCCGCGCGTGGAGGTACGTGCTGTGGCTTTGAGGGACATGCGCCAAAGGATCCAGGGGATCTTGCGCCGGGGCGGCAAGCGGAACCTGATCGCGGGTGCGCTGAACGGCGCCTATCTCGCTTCGGCAACGGGCCTCATGCGCGAGGCTCGCGGTCGCGGCGCGATTTTTACCCTTCATCACGTGCGCCCGGCGAGCCGTCCGGTCTTCGAAGCCAACGCCCATCTCGAGATCACACCGGACTTTCTCGAAGCCGCCATCGTGCAGCTTCGTTCCGAGGGTTACGACTTCCTCCGCCTCGACGAACTGCCCGACCGCCTGCGATCGAACGACACTCGTCCGTTCGCGGTCTTCACGCTGGACGACGGGTACTACGACAATGCGGAGCATGCGCTGCCGGTGTTCGAGCGCCACGGCGTGCCCTTCACCATCTTCATCACCCGCGGCTTCGCGGAGCGCACCCATTCCCTCTGGTGGGAGACGCTGGAAGAGTTGCTCCCCCGCCTGGAAGAAATCGAGTTCGACTTCGGAAACGGCCCGGAAACGGTTCCCCTCAAGACCCCGGCGCATGTGCAGGACTGCTTCGACAGATTTGCGCGCTACGTCTTCACGGAGGAGGAGACGACGGCAGTCGCCAGCATCGACGCACTGGCCCGCCGGCACGGCACGGATCCGCTGGCACTGACCGGAAGGCTCGTCATGGGAACCGCGGATCTCAAGACACTGGGGGCGCACCCCCTCGCCGCCTTCGGCGCCCATACGATCAGCCACCGGGCGATAGCACGCCTTTCGGACCAAGAGGCCCGCGAGGAATTGCGGCAATCGGCGGACTGGCTGGAGCAGCAAATCGGGATGCGGCCCACAACCTTCGCCTTCCCCTATGGCATGCCGAGCGCCGTCTCTGCCCGCGACATCGGCCTTGCCCGGGACCTGTGCTTTGCCGTTGCCGTCACCACCCAGCCCGGCACCCTGTCGCAACACTCCCTGAACGCCATGACCGGCCTGCCGAGGATTTCGCTGAACGGCTATTTCCAGCGTCCGAAATACGTCTCCGCGCTTGCCTCCGGCATCCCCTTCGCGCTTTCGGGGCGGCGCAAGGCTATGGGTACATCCTGACCTTCGTCCACGCCCCTTCCGCGGTCTCGCGACGGAATTCGATCCGGTCGTGCAGCCGGAAGGGCCGGTCATGCCAGAATTCGATCGACAGCGGCCTGATCCGGAAGCCGGACCAGTGCGACGGGCGCGGGATCTCGCCGATCGCATAGCGTGTGGTGAACTCCGCCACCGCCTTTTCCAGCGCAAAGCGCCCTTCCAGCGGGCGGGACTGGCGGGAGGCCCAGGCGCCGATCCGGCTGCCGCGCGGGCGGGTGGCATAATAGGCGTCGGCCTCCGCGTCGGTCACCACCTCCACCTCGCCGCGCAGGCGCACCTGGCGCCGCAGCGATTTCCAGTGGAAGCACATGGCCGCCTTCTTCTGACCGAGAATCTCCCTGCCCTTCTGGCTTTCGAAATTCGTGTAGAAGACGAAGCCGCTCTGGTCGTAGCCCTTGAGAAGCACCATGCGGACGTTCGGCATTCCGTGCTCGTCTACGGTCGCAAGCGCCACGGCATTGGGGTCGTTCGGCTCGGAGGCTTCGGCATCCTTGAGCCAGCTGCCGAACAGGACGAAGGGCTCGCTCTCGTCGGTAAAGTCACCGGTTGTTAACTCACTCTCAGACATATTGACTAATATTCTCCCGACTGGTGAATTTGCCCGTGACTCACGCCCGGACAGGACGCAAGGTGGTACTGATAGCAAAGTCCAACAACCA
>DASUPM010000638.1:0-7986 GCA_036281095.1 Pseudorhizobium sp. | reverse complement strand
CAAGGGGAACTGGAGGAAGGGGAGGAAATGCATTTTGGGTACCGATATTCTCATAGCCGAGGATGAACCTAGCATTCTCGAGGCGTTGAGCTTCGTTCTGCAGCGGGCGGGATGGACCGTTCAGGCCGTGACCGACGGGGAGGCGGTCATGAGCGCGATCCGCCGCATGCAACCGCGGATCCTCGTGCTCGACATCATGATGCCGAAGCGCTCGGGTTTCGAGGTGCTCAAGCAGATACGCACCGAGCCGGCGACGCGGGAACTGCCCGTGCTCGTGCTGACCGCGAAAGGGCAGCAGCAGGACCGGCGCGTGGCCGAGGAGCTTGGAGCGGACGGGTTTGTGACCAAGCCCTATTCCAATGCCGACGTGGTCGATGCCGTACGGACGTTGCTCGACGAACGCGTCACGATGGTCAGGCAGTGATGGCAGGACGGGCGGTACGATGATACGCCGCAAACTTGTCGCCGCTGCTCTTTTCTTCACACTGTTCGGCGTCATCGCATTCATCCCGCCGTTCATCTTCCTGTTCAGGTTCGATGCAAGGGTAGCGGGCGTGCCGGTCGAGACGGTCTATGTCTTCGTTCTGTGGGCGGTCCTGGTGGCCGGCGCCAGCTGGTTCAGCCGGGTGTTGCCGGACGACGCCCCGCGCCCGGACCAGCATAAGGATCACCGGACATGACACTGACCGCCGACCTCGTGATCACCACGGCGGTCATCTATGTCGGCCTGCTCTTCCTCGTCGCGTTTCTGGGCGACCGTCACACCCGCCGAACGGATGGCGGCTTCCTGCGTTCTTCCTTCGTCTATACCCTTTCGATCTCGGTCTATTGCACAAGCTGGACCTTCTACGGCGCGGTCGGGTCGGCGACGCGCACCGGGCTGGAATTCGTCACGATCTATCTCGGCCCGACCCTCGTCTTCGTCGGCTGGTGGTTCATCCTTCGCCGCCTGGTGCGCATCAGCCACGACCAGAGGATAACCTCCATCGCCGACCTGTTGTCTTCGCGTTTCGGCAAGTCGAGCCGGCTCGGCGTTCTCGTCACACTGCTCGCGGTGATCGCGATCGCTCCCTATATCGCGCTCCAGCTCAAGGCGGTGACCTCTTCGATCGAAGCCATTGCCGGCTCTTCCGAGTTCGGCCGCGGCAGCCTCGAAGGGTGGGACGAGGGCGGCCTTGCCTTCGGCGTCACCGCAGGCATGGCGCTCTTCACCATCCTTTTCGGTACGCGCAACGTCGATGCGAAGGAACAACATCATGGCGTCGTCGCGGCGATCGCCCTCGAAGCCGTCGTGAAGCTCACCGCACTGATCGCCGTGGGGGCATTCGTTCTCTATTCCGGCGGGGGACTCGAGCCCATCTTCACGGGAGCTGCGGAGGCCGGTCACAACATCTACGCGACAGAGACTTTCGGAGACCGCTGGCTCGCCTCCCTGCTTCTCGCCGCGGCGGCCGTCATCTGCCTGCCGCGCCAGTTCCAGGTGACCGTGGTGGAGAATTCGGACGAAAACCATCTGCGCACCGCGAGTTGGGCCTTTCCCGCCTACATGCTGGCGATGAGCCTCTTCATCCTTCCGATCGCCTTTTACGGGCTCACCACCATGCCCGCGGGATCCAATCCGGACATGTTCACGCTGACCCTCCCGCTTGCCGCGGGACAGGACGGCCTGGCTCTTTTTGCCTTTATCGGCGGCTTCTCGTCGGCCACCTCTATGATCATCCTGGAATCGATCGCCCTGTCGATCATGGTTTCCAACCACATCGTCGTTCCGCTGATGCTGCGGTTACGCGCCGACGAGAGTGTGAGCGATGACCAGGGTGTCCGCAGGGTACTGCTCAACGCCCGCCGCCTGTCGATCATCCTCATCCTTTTCCTCGGCTTCGGCTATTTCTACCTCACGCGCATGTCCGATGCGCTGGCGCCGATCGGGCTGATCTCGTTCACCGGCGTGGCGCAGTTCCTGCCGGCAATCCTCGCGGCACTCTTCTGGCGTGACGCATCGGCCAAGGCGGCCATAGTCGCGATCTCCATCGGCTTCCTCGTCTGGCTGTGGTCGAGCTTCCTGCCCTCCTTCGCCACCTCGTCGTCGGCGGTTGCCGCCATCATGGCCGAGGGACCCTATGGAATATCCTGGTTGCGCCCGCAGGCCCTGTTCGGACTCGACCGGCTGGATCCCCTCGCCCACGCCGTTTTCTGGAGCCTCTTCCTCAACACCACCGTGTTGATCGTAGGGTCCCTCCTGACGAGGCAATCCGCACTGGAACATGTTCAGGCGACCCTTTTCCTCAACACCACGAGCGGTGGCGAAACCACGCCCCTGCGCGTTTCGGCGACGGCCGATGACCTCCTCCTTATCGCCCGGCGGGTGCTCGGCCACCAGCGGGCTTTCGACCTCTTTTCCGAGGAGGCCCGGCAGTCGGGAATAGCCTGGAAAAGCCTGGAGCCGAATCCCGCCTTCATTCATCGGCTCGAGCGCGAGCTCGCCGGGGCGATCGGCGCCGCCTCGGCCCATGTGATGCTGTCCAAGGTCGTCTCGGGCGCTGCCGTGTCCCTGGAAGAAGTCATGCAGATGGCCGACGAGACCCAGCAGGCGATCGAGCATTCACACGCACTGGAGCGCGCCTCCGCTCAGTTGCGCGCGACCGCCGACAAGCTGGAGGCCGCCAACCAGCAGCTTCGTCAGGTCGATCTGCAGAAGGACGAGTTCCTCAGCCAGGTAAGCCATGAGGTGCGCACGCCGATGACGGCCGTGAGAGCTTTTTCCGAAATCCTTCTGACGGAACCCGATCTCGACGAGGCCTCCACCCGCAAGTTCGTCGGGACGATCCATAAGGAAAGTCTTCGCCTCACATCCCTGCTGGACGAAATTCTCGATCTTTCGAGGCTTGAGCGTGGCGAGCGGATTTGGGAGAGTCAATCGTTCGAGGCGGAGGCCTCGCTTGATCAGGCGCTGCAGGTCTGCGATGCGCTGGCGCGCCAGAACAACACCGCGATGCAGCTCGGCCCGCGCGCTCCCACGGCGATCGTCTCCGGCGATGCCGGCCGCTTCAGTCAGGTGCTGATCAACCTGATCTCAAATTCGATCAAGTACAACACCGCCACAGCGCCGGTGGTGACGATCCGGACCTACATTGACGGCGGACGATATCACGTTGACGTCGTCGACAACGGAAGCGGCATTCCCGAAGAGGAGCGTCCCCGCATCTTCGACAAGTTCTATCGCGGCCGCAGCGGTGGGGCGACGTATGCCGGCGCGGGGCTCGGCCTTCCGATCAGCCGTGAAATCATCGTGCGCATGAACGGAACGCTCGAACTGGTTCCGGATTCGACGCCGGGCGCCTGTTTCCGCGTCACCTTGCCGGTGATGCGGTAGTGCCGGCGTCTCCCTGTCGAAGAGACCGACGCGGGAGGTGAAGAGGCCGCAACAATGACGCGGCCTCTTCGATAGATGGCTGGCACAGGGAGCTCCAGGCCGCAGTCCCCGGCAGTCCCTGCATCTGAGCCCGGAGAGGCCTCCTCAACAAGAGAAGTCGGCCGACTCCGTCGCCGCGAGTTCCTCGACGAGGCCTAGCACCTTGCGCCGGTCGGCGATCTCACGATCTCTTCCGGATCGTGCTGTATATGATGTTGCGGTTGGCGCCGAACCACACGTCGATATCGACGATGCCTTCCCCGGCGCTCGCGCGGGCGATCCGCCACATGTCGTCCTCCGACCGCTGCAGAAGCTCCCAGTTCATGTAGGATTCCATGTATCCGTCATCCGCCATCTCGTCGGAGAAGTTGGCAAAGAGAAAGACGCCGCCGGGTTTCAGCATCTCCATGCAAACCTGGGTCAGTCTGATCGCCACCTTGTCGGCAAGGTAGTCGTACAATCCTGCTGCGTAGATGAGATCGAACGTGCCGAGCTGATACTTCCTGCCAAGCAGGCCGCGGACGGATCCGTCGATGGGCTCGATGCACGTCCCCTGGAACTGTTTGGAGATCGTGGCGATGCTGAGTGGATCCTGATCGAGAGCGATCCAGCGCTTGATGCCGCCGTTCTCCAGCGCCTGGGACTTGGCCGCTTCGCGCAGATGTCCGGCTGCTACGGTCAGGATCTCTGTATCTGCTCCCCTCTGTGCAGCGGTCTCGTCGACATAGCGGGTGAGAATGTCCCGCCGCTCCCGAACAGCCACCGGACCCGGAGCATTTATCGTGTGCTCGAAGATGCCGAGGCCGAGAGGTGTGGACCTCGCCACCTCGTCCGCCACGTCCGGATGACCGTAGATGAAGTCGATGAGGCTGGCGTCACCCGAATAGCCGCGCGGCTTGTCAAAGGACCAGCGGGTGAACGGGCACTGCTGCATGATCTTTGCGGACGGATGGGCCTGGATGACCGGAATGAGCTCCTGCCAGACGGCGGGGCCGTATTTCCGTCGCACGTCGCGCAACTGGCTGATCAGCCATTTTACGGCTTCCGGGAGGTTCTTGCCCGCATCGACCCGCTGCATCGCGATGCTTATCAAGACGGCAAACTCGGCTTCCGCGGTTTGGAGGAGGCCGGCTTCATAGTCTCTTTCGGATGAGGGAAGTTGGTTGCTGACGGACTGGGGAGTGATCAGGCTTTCACCATCGAGGGAGAACATAAGTTGTGCCACGCGTTACCTCACTGCTGAATCTCGGGTTAATCCCGAAGTTAAAATCTTCAGCATTTTACGAAAAGGTCAAGCTCAGCGGCTCGACGCTCAGCAACAATCTGGGACTTGGCCGTCCTTAAGGAGTTTAGAAAAAGTTAATAAGCGTCGGATATAAGTCGCAGCGGGCCTGCTCTCTGGGAGAGTTATCCGTTGACGTGGAGGTTGCGCAGAGCAACTGGACTTTGACTTGCAGCTTCAGCTACGGGTCTGCATCAGATTACTGCCGCAAGATGTTAGGTGAACAGCGCATGATGCACATGTTAGCCGAGACCGACGCGCCCACCGTGCGGCCGAAGCTTTCGTCCGAGCAGATGCGCCGCCTCTACCGGCAGGAAAGCGAGAGCAAACGGAAGAGCGCGACCCGCCATGGCCTCTGGATCGCCGTCGTCTCCTATATTGCCTACTCCGGGACCGATTATCTTTTTCTGCGCGATGTCGCGCCATACACGATTGCCGGACGGTTCGTGGTGGGGATCTGCGCACTCTGCCTGCTGGAGCTTCTTCTCTATTTCAAGGCGCGTGCGGGTACGGTCGATATAGCTGCCGCATTGTCTGTGCTCGCAGCTTATGTTGTCTGGCTTTCAACGGCTCAGATGACCGGGAATGCAACGGCATTCTCGTACTATTTGGTCTTCGGCGCCATTTTCATGATGAGCGTAAACCTGTTCTTCAGTTTCCGATTTCCGCTGGCACTTGCCGCCTCGGCGACGAACATGCTCATTTTTATCGGCGCCCTTGCCGCTTTTGCGCCGATGCTGCCTCTCTACAAGCTGGTTCTCGGCGCGTTCTGTATTTCCTGTTTCATTTTCACCGCCTACGTGAACCTTCAGCTCAACAGGGAGCGATACAAGGTCTTTCTCAACGCCTACGAAGCTCGCCTGCAGCACGACGCAGCCGACGAACGCGGAAGAGCTCTGCTGCACCTTTCGATTACGGATTCACTGACCGGCCTGGAGAACCGCCGGGCCATCGATCAACGTCTGCGTAATCACTGGCAGGACTGGCAGGATCGCGGGATGAGCTTTGCCATCCTGCTCATCGATGTGGACTTCTTCAAACGCTACAATGACTGCTATGGCCATCAAGAAGGCGACCGCTGCCTGATCGCCGTATCCCGTGGGCTCAAAGAGGTAGTCGCATCCTATGGCGCTATCATCGGACGCTATGGGGGCGAGGAATTTATCGTCATCATTCCGGCCGAGAACTCGGAGCGTGCGACCGAAATAGCAGAGACCATATGTGCTGCGGTTCGGGCGATGGCCTTGCCTCACGAGCGCAGGCGGGACGGAACCTCCGTCGTCACCGTCAGCGTCGGCGTTTCCGGTACGCGCAGCCAGACGAGGCAACTTGAAAAGGTCATCTACGAGGCCGATCGCGCGCTCTATACCGCCAAGGCGAATGGTCGCAACTGCGTCATGGTTTTCGATCCTGAAGATCCGCAGAGTAGCGACGACAGTGAAAATATTGCAGCGATCCTGAGAATTGCCCTGGAGCAGCGCCTTGTTTCCCTCGTTTACCAGCCGATCCGGAACGTCCAAACGGGCCAGCTGGACGGCGCCGAAGCCCTGATGCGACTGAAGATGCTGGACGGAACGCCGGTATTGCCAAGCGCATTCATTCCGGTCGCCGAAAGGACGGGAGCGATCATCGAACTCGGCCGCTGGGCGATCCGCACCGTTTGCAGCGACCTTCTGGCAAAGGACCTGGTGCAAGTTGTCAGTGTCAACGTATCGCCCATTGAACTGAAGATGCCCGGCTTTGCGACCTACGTCGCGGCAACCCTGGCGGAGTTCGGCTTGAGGGGCGCCCGGCTCGCCTTCGAGATCACCGAAGGCGTGGAGTTGGAAATGGACCAGGAGGTCGTCCGCTGCATCAGTGACCTGAAAAGCCTGGGCGTCCAGATCTGGCTCGACGATTTCGGCACCGGCTTTGCCGGCCTTTCATGGCTTCGCCTCATCGAGTTCGACACGGTGAAGATCGATCGATCCTTCCTCCATGACTGCAAGACGGAACGAGGTCGGACGATGCTGCGGGATATCATCAGCCTGCTGCGCAATCGCGGCCTCAGGATTCTGGTCGAAGGCGTGGAAACAGAGGAACATGAATCCCTGATGCAGCAATATGGAATCGACCAGATACAGGGCTTTCATGTCGGACAGCCTGCCCCGGCAGGACGATTTGCAGCCATTAAGAATGCCGGTTCGGCACCAGTCGGCATCTCCCTAGGTTGAGCCTGAGCGGCGAAAAATACTGACGATGACGAACGTCGCTGCGATCTCGTTCCGACCTTTGTTGTTGCTGTCTGGCGATCTGGCGCTGCTCTGGAGTCGTACCCATATTTCCCGGGAAACACTGGAGAAATCATGTCCGAATTCATAAGCTACCTGTTCGCAATTCTCGTCGTCGGCCCCCTTCAGGCGGAGGTTTCCGAGCGGCTTCAAGGCGTTCCATCGACGGAGATCGTCGAGGCAGGTCGGACATGCATCTCGGAAGAAGCGCCGAGGCTTTTGCAACGAGCTCAGGATGACTGGGCTTGGGCGGCTGCGAATGCCATAGGCGTAGGAGTTGGTCTCGTCGATCCGCTCACCTTGCTGGATGGCCAGAGCCAGGAGTGCAATCGGGTATTTCAGGCTCTCTCAGGCGCCGGCCAGGATCGCGAAGCCTGAGGAGCCACGGGCGGCACAGCAAAGGCCGGCCACATCTTCTTCCAAGTAGCACCCAAGACGGCGCCCATAGTAATAGCAGCCGCACTGGGCGTGCGGATGACAACCCAAGGCTTGCTCACAAATTGCGCGCGATGACCATGCGCTGAACGTCACTCGTTCCTTCGTAGATCTGGCAGATGCGCACATCCCGATAGATGCGCTCGACCGGATAGTCGGTCATATAACCGTAGCCGCCGTGGATCTGGATCGCGTCGGAGCAGACCCGCTCCGCCATTTCCGAAGCAAAGAGCTTCGCCATGGAGGCTTCGGACAGGCACGGCATTTGAGCCTCCCGCAGCGAGGCTGCATGCCAGACGAGTTGCCGCGCCGCCTCTATCTGCGTCGCCATGTCGGCAAGACGGAAGGCGACAGCCTGATGATCGGCGATCGGCTTGCCGAAAGCCTTGCGTTCACGTGCATAATCTCGCGCCGCCTCGAAGGCTGCCTGCGCCATGCCGATGGATTGCGCTGCGATCCCGATCCGGCCACCCTCCAGATTGGCAAGCGCGATGCGATAACCCTCCCCCTCCTCGCCAAGCCTGAGCTCTGCCGGAATGCGCATTCCGTTGAAGGCGATCTGACAGGTATCCGACGCATGGAGCCCG
>DASUPM010000637.1:0-2975 GCA_036281095.1 Pseudorhizobium sp. | reverse complement strand
GACGGGTCCGCTTCCGTGCGGTAGGGATCGGCGAACGTCACCGAGAAGCCAGCCCCGTCCCATGCCCGCCAATCGGACGGGCTTCCGTCCAGCGGCCGCCGCAGCAGGCAGGCGCCCCGCCGCTGCGCCCCCTGCGCCTCGGCAAGCACAAAGACGTAAAGGAAGTCGCCGCGGCGCAGAATATTGCTGGGATTGAAGTAGCCGCTGCGCCGTCCCTCGTTGCCGATGTAGACGTACGGCAGGACCGCAACGAGCCCGGCCCGGCGAAATGTCGTGCCGCCGTCGTCGGAGCGCAACTCGATGATCGCGTTGCGCCAACAGCCGAGGTAAGTCCCGGCGGCGCAACGATCGGCACGCCGGTGGCCGTGATACTCCACGTGCGCCAAGGCGGTGACCCGGGTACCTTGCGCGTAGGTCGCGTGGACCCACGCACGATCGTCGTAGGCCTCCGGATTGTCTGCACCCGCGCCGCGATGAAGGACCCGGCAGTCGCGGGCGAGCGTCCCGAGCCGGGGTCCCGTCATCGCCCGGCTCTCTTCCGAGCCGGCCACGAGGCGAACGGTCCCATCCGCGCCCCGCCACGCCCGCGCCGGGGTGTCCGGAATGTCCCAAGGGGCGCACCCCTGCGTCGCCGACACGAACACCGTTTCAGGCGGCCCGGCGATCATCGGCATGGGGTCGGCCGCTTCGGGACTGGAGAGCCCGATCAGCATGCCGGCGAGGAAGAGAACAAGCCGAGATATCAACAATTCGCCGCACTTCCCGAGACCGCGCGCGTCGCATTCTCGTCCGGTTAACCCATCGATGCTCAACAGGACCGTAAGACATGCTAGCGCGGAGACCACCATGCCGCTCGCGTCAGAGCAAGCCGACCTGCCTGTGGCCACCGTCGGTCCCCGGGTCTACGGCGTCGTCGACATTGTGCGGCCCACCCGCATTGCGGGCTGGGCAATCGACCGTTCGGATAGCGCGGGCTCGGTGGATATCGACGTCCGAAGGGAGGGGAAGCTGCTCGCCACCGTGCGGGCAGACCGGCCGCGCCGGGACCTGGAGCGAGGCGGTGTTGGCACCGGCCGATACGGGTTCGTCTGCGACCTCGACCCGCCGATCCAGCCCGGCTTCGAGTTCACGGTGACTGCGACGGCTCGAACCGCCGATGGTACCACCTGCGAGCTCAAGAAGGCCGGTCAGAAGGATGACGCACGCCCTACGGAGCTCCGGCTCGTCGAGCGAATCTTCGAGATCGTCAGCCAGTCTTCAGTGCCGGATCCGGTACGAGATCTTGCGGCGGCGATCGAGCGGATCGAGATGGTGCAGGCGCGGCTCGAGGCGGCACTGGGCGGCATGGATGCGCCGCGGCTACCGTCGCAGACTGGCCTCTGGATCATCGCCGGGCTGTCGCTGGCGGTCGCGCTCACTTCCCTCGCGATTGGGCTCGCGTCGATGTGGTTGCCCTGACGGCGGCGCGCCGAACGCCGCGCATTCTCTTCGTGCATGACAATCATCCGGCCCAGTTCGGAGCCTTTGGCCAGTGGCTGGCGGGGCAGGGCTGGGAGGTGGCCTTCGCCACTTCGGCGCGTGCCCCGCGGACCGCCGGTCTTCGGGTAATTAGCTACGCGCCACACCGTGCGCCATCGTCGGCCACGCACCCCTACGCCCAGCCGATGGACCGTGCCGCGCTCCGCGCCCAAGCCTTCGTGCGCGCCGCCCTCGCAGCCCGCCGTGACGGATACTATCCGGACATAGTGATGGCGCACTCGGGCTGGGGCGCAGGCATGTTCGCCAAGGACGTGTTTCCCAACGCGCTCTTCGTACCATACTGCGAGTGGTGGTATCGCTATCCCGGGCCGGATGTCGCCTACTTGGCGGCGCTGGCGGAACGCGAGAGCGGCAGCCCTTCGATCGAGGCTCCGATGCACGAACGCGCCCGAAACGCGCCGATCGCGATGGATCTCGCGTCGGCCGACGCCGCGATCTGCCCGACCGCGTTTCAGGCGGCGCAATTCCCATCGGTCTTCCGGCAGGCGCTCACGGTGCAGCACGATGGTATCGACAGCGACTTCTACAGCCCGGCCACATCCGCCGACGACTGGACTCTCGGCGGCCTCGTTCCGGAAGACGCGCGTGTGGTGACCTATGCCACCCGCGGGATGGAACCTCACCGCGGGTTCCCGCAGTTCATGACGGCTCTGCCATTGATCCTCAGGGAGGCTGGCACGATCGCGATCGTCGCCGGCGAGAACAGGGTGGCCTACGGTGGCGATGCTGCTCGTCGAGTCGACTGGAAAGAACGCGCAGTCGAGATGAACGACATAGACCCGGCACGCTGCCTGTTCGTCGGACACCTGGACCGCATTGCGTACCGCGCCCTCCTCCGCCGCTCCGACGTGCATGTCTACCTCACAGTTCCCTTCGTACTGTCCTGGTCAGCGTTGGAAGCAATGAGCTGCGGATGCAATCTCGTTCTCTCGGACACGGCACCGGTTCGCGAGTTCGCCGACAGTGTGTCGGCGGTTCTCGTTGACCTTTTGAATGGAGACGTGGCGGCCGCCGTACATCGCGCCCTACATGACGGGGAAGCCATGCGAAGGCGGGCGGGTGCCAGATCCGCGATCGAATCCAGCGTCTCGGTCCACCGCCAATTCCCTCATAAGAAGCAATGGCTGCGAAGCCTGTTAGGCTGAGTCACAATGGAGCCGAAGTTCAATCGATTTCACCTCTCTAAATAGAAACTGGCACCACGGGTGATATGGAGCATGTGAATCCGAGCCGCTCGATCTGCCTGGCGAGGGCCTTTGCGCGGGTCATTGGTTAAAGCTGAAGCGGGGTCAATCCGATACGCCGATCCGCAACATGGGCCTGTGCCTCTGCATGCGTGGCCCTCTGCGATGCTCCCATCGACGCTGGGTGAGCCCATTTCGGTTCCTCAGGCTTCGAGGGCGCGCTAGAAGCGGTAGCACGCGAGCACGGAGGAA
>DASUPM010000636.1:0-2713 GCA_036281095.1 Pseudorhizobium sp. | reverse complement strand
TCCAGGAAGCGGCTGCGGACCGTCTGCGGCAGGTGCGCCGCACCGGAGACTTCCACCGGCATCGCCATCGCAACCGCCATGGCATGCGATGCTGCCGCATCATCAAGCCCCGAGATCACGATGGTTTCGACGGTCTCGGGCACGGGCAGGACGCGGAAGGTGACCTCCGTGAGAAAGCCGAGCGTGCCGTGGGAGCCGGCGAGCAGTTTCACGAGGTCGAGGCCGGTGACGTTCTTCATCACGCGCCCGCCGGCGCGAATGGCCTCTCCCCGGCCGTTGACGAAGCGGATACCGAGCAGGCTGTCGCGGGCAGCGCCGGCCACGAAGCGCCGGGGACCGGAAACATTGGCGCCGAAGACGCCACCGATCGTCGGCTGCCCGGCCGTGCCCATCACGCCTCGATGGTCCATCGGCTCGAAGCTCATCATCTGCCGGTTGGCGGCAAGCGCCGCCTCGATCTCGGCGACCGGCGTTCCGGCCCTTGCCGTCATGACCATTTCCGCCGGCTCATAATCGACGATACCGGTGAGAGCGGAAGAGCTCAGACGTTCGTGACGGTCGGCGCCAGAGCCGGTGCGGGTATTGCCGCCGACGATCGACAGTGCCCTGCCCTGCGCGGCCGCGTTGCGGATGACGTAGACTGCATCATTCTCGGTATGGGGCGTCAGCGTCATGCGGCAGGACGCCCTTCGAGCGGGAAGACTTTGGACGGATTGAGGAGCCAGTCCGGATCGAAGGCCGCGCGGACGGCCATCTGCTGATCGAGATCGGCCTGTGAATACTGGTGACGCATCAGGTCCCGCTTCTCGATGCCGACCCCGTGCTCGCCGGTCAGGCAGCCGCCGGCATCGACGCAGAGCTTCAGGATCTCGTTGCCGGCCTCTTCCGCGCGGGCCGCGTCCTCCGGATCGTTCGCGTTGAACAGGATCAGCGGATGCATGTTGCCGTCTCCGGCATGGAAGACATTGGCAACCCGCAGACCATAACGTTCGACGATCTCCGACGTCTTCTCCAGCACGTAGGACAATTTGCCGAGCGGCACGGTGCCGTCCATGCAGATGTAGTCGGAAATCCGCCCCGTCGCGCCGAAGGCGGATTTCCGTCCCTTCCAGATCAGGGCGGCCTCCGTGGCGCTCTGGCTTTCACGCACGGTCCTGACGCCGTGCCGCCCTGCGATATCGACGATCTTTTTCAGCATCGCCTCCATCTCGGCATCCGATCCTTCGACCTCGACGATCAGAAGCGCACCGACGTCCAGCGGATAACCGGCATGGGCAAAGGCCTCGCAGATCTCGATGGCGGGCTTGTCCATGAATTCGATAGCCACCGGGATGATACCGGAGCCGATGATATCGCTGACGCAGGCGCCGGCGGCTTCCGACGTGTCGAATCCGAACAGCACCGGGCGCGCGCCTTCCGGCTTGGCGATCAACCTGACCGTCGCCTCCGTCACGATGCCGAGTTGTCCCTCCGAACCGCAGACCAGTCCCAGGAGGTCATAGCCTCCCGCATCCAGATGCTTTCCGCCCAGCTCGACGATGGTTCCGTCCACCAGAACCATCTTCACGCCGAGCAGGTTGTTGGTCGTCACTCCGTATTTCAGACAGTGCGCGCCGCCGGAGTTCATTCCGATATTGCCGCCAATCGTGCAGGCCAGCTGGGAGCTCGGATCGGGGGCGTAGAAGAAGCCTTCGGGACTGACCGCGTCCGAGATGCTGAGATTGGTCACACCCGCCTGAACGGTCGCGGTGCGGTTTGCGGGGTCCACCTCGATGATGCGGTTCATTCTGGACAGGCCGAGAACCACGGCGTCCTCCTGCGGGATCGCTCCACCGGACAGAGAGGTCCCGGCTCCGCGCGGGACCACCGGCACGCCGTAGCGGTGACAATACTTCATCACGGCGGCGACCTCTTCCGTGGTCTTCGGCAGGACGACAGCAAGCGGCAGGCGGCGATAGGCCACGAACGCATCCGTCTCGAAGGGGACGAGCTCGCGCGTTTCGTGAACGACGCAGTCCGCCGGCAGCAGGTCCACCAGGTCATCGACGATGGCGGCGCGACGCGCCACGATATTTGTACGGGGCTCCAGAAACCTGATGGGATCCGACATGGTTTTCCTCCCGACATCCGTTATTCGGCACCGGAATCTGCGCTTAACACGGCCGCAAAGCCGAGGCCAAGCCACGGATCAGGTGCAATCGGTTCCGGGAGCGCTGAATATCCCTGCAAATCCTCCCGGATTTCGTTATTTGCCTTGCTGATTTAGTGCCTGCCGGACACTATATTCAGAATCACGCATAAAAATGAACCGCGGCGTGGCCGACGACGTCAAAATGCGTATCCGTGCAATCGGATCAGGACAAAGGACCCCGCAATCTTGAATCTTCTCACCCGCCTGAAGAAAGAAGTCAGCCTGATGCTGCGGCGCCCGCCACGGCAGCAATACGCGGCTCTCTGCTATCGGATGAAGAAGAGGCAGGAGGGCATAGAGGTGCTGCTGCTGACGAGCCGCGACACCGGCCGCTGGGTCATTCCCAAAGGCTGGCCGATGGTGGGCAAGAAGGCACATGCCGTTGCAGAACGCGAGGCTTTCGAGGAGGCCGGCGTGAAAGGCAAGGCAGACAAGCAGCCGTTCGGTTACTACCACTACCAGAAATCCCTCCGGACAGGACTGAAGGTCCACGTGCGGGTTCAGGTCCATGCGCTCGAGGTG
>DASUPM010000635.1:0-2653 GCA_036281095.1 Pseudorhizobium sp. | reverse complement strand
CGGTTTACAATTAAAGCCGCAAACTAGAGAAGGGATTCTCTTGCCGTGTCGCTCTTTGCGGCGTAGCAGGCGGCGCATCTGTCGCCACCTGCATTCAGTCTTCCACTAGCGGCGCTCGGGCACCCAAATCCTTCGCCCATCGCGGATTACCCATCGACCGTCACGGTTGTTCTCGTACTGCGAGGGACGGTCGCGGTCCCTGTCTCCATCCCTGTCGCGCCATCCATCGTGGCCACGTCTATCGTCATCGCCCCGGCGACCATCGCGATCTCTGCCGTCGTATCGGTCATGGCGATCGCGGTCGCGTCGGCCACGGTCCCAGTCGTCTCGGTCTACCCGCTGATAGCGGGGGCCTGAGTCATAGGCGACGTAAGACCCTCCTTCGCTGACACAGCCGGCCACCGTGAGGCAGACGAGACCGAGAGCGGATGCGGCGATGAATTTCTTGTTCATTGTGAGATTCTCCTTGGACCACAGCAGATGGGGTGCAACCGCCAGATGACAAGCGCAATTAAATGGTCCTGGCGCTCTTCTCGTTGAGGCCGATGCATCGGCTTGGGTTGGCCCGCCGCCACTCAGGTGGGGATGAGATGGAGCAAGCCGGATAGGGCGTCGAGAGCGACGGAAAATCATTCTGAACGCGCCGAAAAGCGGTGCAGAATCAATGGTCGAAAAGTAGCCCAAAAAGCAGAAATGGCCGCCTCTTGTTCAGAGCGACCATTGAAAACATTACAACCTGTTTGGATTTGCAGTCCTCTGCGTCACCACTCCGCCACGAGGCCATCCGAACGCTGAAGAGCGAGTGGTGACGCGGCGTTTAGAACGAATTGAAAGACGGTGCAAGGGGAAACGAAGGCCCTCCGGTCTTTTCTGGTAGCGGCCCGCAGCCTCCCGGGGCGGCGGGGTTTGCAGCGCCCACGAAGGTTTTTGACGAGGAGGCCGGCCGCTGACTTGAAAGCGTCGCTCCGCGAAAGTAAAGACGGCGGATACAGGTCGAAATGGGACAACCGAGATGATGGATTTCGAAGCCGCACGAACCAAGATGGTCGACAACCAGATCCGCACCACGGATGTGACGTCCCATTCGGTGCTGCAGGCCTTCCTTTCCGTGCCGCGTGAAGAATTCGTCCCGCAGAAGCTGAAGGCGCTGGCCTATATCGATGCCGACCTCGAGATCGGGGCCGGGCGATATCTGATGGAAGCCTCGCCGCTGGCGAAGCTTCTGCAGCTGGCGCAGATCACCAAGGACGACCTCGTCCTGGAGATCGGCTGCGGCACCGGCTATGTGTCCGCGCTTCTTTCGCAGCTCGCGGGATCCGTCGTTTCGGTCGAGGCCGACGAGGCGCTTGCCGGGCAGGCGATGGAGAAACTCTCCTCGCTTGGATACGACAACGTCGCCGTGGTGGCGGGAGCCATGGAGCGGGGTTGTCCCGCGGAGGCGCCGTTCGACATCATCTTCGTGAACGGTGCGATCGAGGACGTCCCCGAGGCGCTGGTCGAGCAACTGCGGGATGGCGGGCGGCTTGTCGCCGTCGTCGGCTACGGCAATGCCGCACAGGCGAAACGGCTGATCCGGGAGCAGGGCGCCGTCTCCGCGAGCGATCACTTCAATGCTTCCGTCAAGCCGCTGCCCGGCTTCCGCCGAGAGAAGACTTTCGTTTTCTGATTTTCAGGCTCCGCTCGGGCTCTGTGTGGCCCGGCGGACTCACGGGCAAACAAATCTGTGGGTCCGTCGCGCTCTTCCACCGCCTGTGATTGTTTCTCCCGGCGGCGGTACCGTAAACTGCCTGCGATTCGTTCCGGATAGAGGGACGGATCGTGTGAAAGTTGCGGGGATGGAAATGGCTCAGCCGAGTGTAGCGCGTGAACCTTCGATGGAAGAGATCCTGGCGTCGATCCGCCGGATTATCGAAAGCAATGAGCCGCAGGCGGAAAATCCGCCGCAATCCTCTCTGCCTCCGTTCTATGCCGAAGACGAGATCGAGGAAGACGACATCGATCTCGTGACGGAAATGGCCGCCAACGACCGGGGTTTGCCTGTCCAGGAGCCGGCCTATCAGCCGCTCGCGGAAACTCAGCCGGAGCGCTCGCTGTCGCTCGCCGACGTCGCCGCCCGGGTGCGCGCCGCCTCCGACCGTCCAGTCGATCCGCGTCCGATGGTGTCCGTTGCGGCTCCCGTGGCTGAACCGGTATCCGCTCCCGCGTCCAAGCCTGCGATATCTGAAGCCGCCTCGGAAGTCCTCTACCGCCAACCCGAACGGCCGGCTGCCGAGCCGATCGTCCAACAGGTGGAGAATGCTCCCGCATCGTCGGCTACGGTCGCCGCTCCAGCGGAGCCTGTTCGGGTCGAGGCTGCGCTTGGCACCGAACGACCGCAGCCGCAGGGCCTGCCGGCCCGGATCGAGGCCGAGGCTTCGCTGCTGTCGGCGGAGGCCGGAGAACAGGTCGCCCGCTCGTTCGGCGAACTGGCTGCCGCATTCGACGGGGTCCGGAACAGGTCGCTGGAGGATCTTGCGCAGGACATGCTGCGGCCGATGCTGCAGGAATGGCTGGACGACAATCTGCCGACGCTTGTGGAACGTCTGGTGCGCGAGGAAATCGAGCGGGTGGCGCGCGGCCCGCGCCGCTGATCCGGGTTGCAGCCCAAGCGATG
>DASUPM010000634.1:0-5175 GCA_036281095.1 Pseudorhizobium sp. | reverse complement strand
GTCCCCCTCACCAAGTTCGCCTCGCCAATCGGCTTCGCCTCCTGGGGCGAACTATCCTCTCCCACAAGGGGAGAGGAGGGCGCCGAGGGTGCCGCACCGTCTCCTCTCCCCTTGCGGGAGAGGAAGAAAAATCGGCAGCTTAGCCCGAAGGGGTAAGTGCCAGATTTTTCAGGTGAGGGGATCATGCTAGCGTCCTCCCATCTTTGGAGGGACCCCGATGCGCCACCAGCCGCCGCCGATCAATCGAGGTCGTGCCCGCGCCATGCGGGCGGATGCGACGCGGGCGGAGGACATGCTGTGGGATGCGCTGCGCGACCGGAGGCTTGAGGGCGCCAAGTTCCGCCGTCAGGTCCCGCTGCAGCACTACATCCTCGATTTCGTCTGCTTCGAGCGCCGGCTGATCGTCGAGGTGGATGGGTGGCAACATGCGGAGAGCCGGTCGGATGCCGTTCGTGACGCCTTCTTCCGGTCGCAGGGGTTTCGGGTGTTGCGCTTCTGGAACGAGGAGGTGGAGGAGAACATCAACGGCGTGTGTCTTCGAATCCTGGCAGAGCTTCGTGACGGCGGCGAGTGAGGGCGTCGCAGGTGCCGTATCGGCTCCTCTCCCCTCGTGGGAGAGGATAGTTCGCTCCAGGAGGCGAAGCCGATTGGCGAGGCGAACCTGGTGAGGGGGCCGTTGTGGAACTCGGCCGTCCGATCCCCTCACCAACAAAATCTACGCCTTAGCTGCGCTAAGATTGTGATTTTGTAACCTCTCCCACAAGGGGAGAGGGAGGCGTCGAGGGTGCCGCACCGGTTCCTCTCCCCTCGTGGGAGAGGATAGTTCGCCCCAAGAGGCGAAGCCGATTGGCGAGGCGAACTTGGTGAGGGGGCCGTTGTGGAACTCGGCGGTCCGATCCCCTCACCAACAAAATCTACGACTTAGCTGCGCTAAGACCGTGATTTTGTAACCTCTCCCACAGGAGGAGAGGGAGGGCCTCAGCTGCACCCGCTCGTGGCACCACACGTATCGCATTTCTCGCACGTGCCGTTCCGCACCATCGTGAAGTTCTGGCACTCGGAGCACATGTTGCCCGTGTACCCTTGAGCGATCGAGCGCATGCGGCGTTCGTTTTCGACCTTCTTGGCTTCCGTCTTGGCGCTTGCGGCGGCATCGGCGGAGGCGTCCGAGAAGAGGGACGAGGTTGCGAGTTCCTCGTTCACTTCCTCGGCGATTTCCTCTGCCAGTTCCTTGGCGCGTTCTTCATAGTCGCGCTTGAAGGCGGTGGCCGTCGCGGTCGCCGGCTCCAGCTTGCGGACCACGTTGCCGGAGATCGCGGTGACGCTTGCCATGGCGCGGGCAGGGGCGGCGGTGGCCGAACCCTTGATCTCGCCGCGGGCTTCCGAGCCGCCGTTGTTGGAAACCAGCGTCGGCTTGTAACCGCGGGTCAGGCCCTTGGAAACTATGTCCGCCTTGCCTTCGGAGACATTGCGGCCGAAAGCCGTGCTGTTGAAGTCCGACGTATCGACATGGGCGAGGTCGTGGCGGCCGAGATAGGAGATCGCCAGTTCGCGGAACACGTAGTCGAGGATCGACGTGGCGTTCTTGATCGCGTCATTGCCCGTGACGATGCCGGCCGGCTCGAACTTCGTGAAGGTGAAGGCGTCGACATATTCCTCGAGCGGCACCCCGTATTGCAGGCCGAGCGAGACGGAGATGGCGAAGTTGTTGATGAAGGCGCGCAGCGCCGAGCCTTCCTTGTTCATGTCGAGGAAGATTTCGCCGAGGCGGCCGTCGTCGTATTCGCCGGTGCGCAGGAAGATGGTGTGACCGCCGATCTTGGCCTTCTGGGTATAACCCTTGCGGCGGCCCGGGAGTTTTTCCTGGCTGCGGACGACCTTTTCGATGATGCGCTCGACGATCTTTTCCGTGACGGTGACGGCCTGGGCGGCTGCCGGCTGGGCCAGCAGTTCCTCGACGCCATCCTCGTCCTCCTCGTCCTCGATCAGCGAGGCGTTGAGCGGCTGGGAGAGCTTGGAACCATCGCGATAAAGCGCGTTGGCCTTGAGCGCCAGCTTCCAGGACAGCATGTAGGCGGCGCCGCAATCTTCCACGGTCGCATCGTTCGGCATGTTGATCGTCTTGGAGATGGCGCCCGAGATAAAGGGCTGGGCGGCCGCCATCATGCGGATGTGGCTTTCCACCGAGAGATAGCGCTTGCCGATCTTGCCGCAGGGATTGGCGCAATCGAAGACGGGCAGGTGCTCGTCCTTCAGGAAGGGCGCGCCTTCGAGCGTCATCGCACCGCAGACATGGATGTTGGCGGCCTCGATGTCCTTCCTGGTGAAGCCGATGTGCTCCAGGAGGTTGAAGCTCATGTCGGCGAGCTGCTCGTCGGTGACGTTGAGGGTCTCCTTGAGGAAGTCGGCGCCGAGCGTCCACTGGTTGAAGACGAACTTGATGTCGAAGGCGCTCTTCAGCGCACCGTTGACCGCCTCGATCTTCTCGTCGGTGAAGCCCTTGGCCTTCAGCGAGCCGGGGTTGATGCCGGGCGCCTGGTTCAGGTTGCCGTGGCCGACGGCATAGGCCTCGATCTCGGCGATCTGGGATTCCGTGTAGCCGAGCGAACGCAGGGCTTCGGGCACGGCGCGGTTGATGATCTTGAAATAGCCGCCGCCGGCGAGCTTCTTGAACTTCACCAGCGCGAAGTCGGGCTCGATGCCGGTGGTGTCGCAATCCATGACGAGGCCGATCGTGCCGGTCGGCGCGATAACGGTGGTCTGCGCGTTGCGGTAGCCGTGCTTCTCGCCGAGTTCCAGCGCCTTGTCCCAGGCAGCCTTGGCATGGGCGGCGAGATCCTGGTCCGGGTTCTCGTCGTGGAAGAGCGGAACCGGGTTGACCGAGAGCTGCTCGTCGCCCGTGGTTTCGCCATAGGCCGCGCGGCGGTGGTTGCGCATGACGCGCAGCATGCTCTCACGGTTCGGCGCGAAGTTCGGGAAGGGCCCGAGTTCGCCGGCGATCTCGGCCGAGGTCGCATAGGCGATGCCGGTCATGATCGCAGTCAGCGAGCCGGCAATCGCCCGGCCTTCCCTGGAATCGTACGCGATGCCCGACGACATCAAGAGGCCGCCGATATTGGCGTAGCCGAGGCCGAGCGTGCGGTACTGGTAGGAGAGTTCGGCGATTTCCTTCGACGGGAACTGCGCCATCATGACCGAGATTTCGAGCACGACGGTCCACAGGCGCACGGCATGTTCGTAGTCGGCGATGTGGATGCGCTTCGTTGCCTTGTCCTTGAACTGCAGGAGGTTCAGCGAAGCAAGGTTGCAGGCCGTGTCGTCGAGGAACATGTATTCCGAGCACGGGTTGGAGCCGCGGATCGGACCACCGGCCGGCGAGGTGTGCCAGTCGTTCATCGTCGTGTTGAAGTGCAGGCCCGGATCGGCGGACGCCCAGGCGGCGTAGGAGATCTGTTCCCAGAGATCGCGGGCCTTCAGGGTCTTCATCACGCGACCGTCCTTGCGGGCGGTCAGGTTCCAGTCGCCGCCGTCTTCTACTGCGCGCAGAAAATCGTCCTTCAGCGAAACGGAATTGTTGGAGTTCTGGCCCGACACGGTGAGGTAGGCTTCGGAATCCCAGTCGGTGTCGTAGGTCTTGAACTCGAGGTCCTTGTAGCCCTGGCGTGCGAACTGGATGACGCGCTGGACGTAGTTCTCCGGCACCTGGTCCTTCTTGGCGGCGCGGATCTCGCGCTTCAGCGCCGGGTTCTTGGCCGGGTCGAAGCAGTCGTCATCGGAGCCTTCGCAGTTGATGCAGGCCTTCATGATCGCCTTGAGATGCCTGGAGACGATCTTCGAGCCGGTGACGAGGGCCGCCACCTTCTGCTCTTCCTTGACCTTCCAGTTGATGTATTCCTCGATATCCGGATGGTCGATGTCGACGACGACCATCTTGGCGGCGCGGCGGGTGGTGCCGCCGGACTTGATCGCGCCCGCTGCCCGGTCGCCGATCTTGAGGAAGCTCATCAGGCCGGACGAGCGGCCGCCGCCGGAAAGCTTTTCGCCTTCGCCGCGCAGATGAGAGAAGTTCGAGCCGGTGCCGGAGCCGTATTTGAACAGGCGTGCTTCGCGCACCCACAGGTCCATGATGCCGCCCTCGTTGACGAGGTCGTCGCCGACGGACTGGATGAAGCAGGCATGCGGCTGCGGATGCTCATAGGCCGACTTGGACTTGGTCAGCTTGCCGGTGAAGGGATCGACATAGAAATGGCCCTGGCCGGGGCCGTCGATGCCGTAGGCCCAGTGCAGGCCGGTGTTGAACCACTGCGGCGAGTTCGGGGCGACGCGCTGGGTGGCGAGCATGTAGGCAAGCTCGTCCATGAAGGCGGAGGCATCTTCTTCCGACGAGAAATAGCCGCCCTTCCAGCCCCAGTAGGTCCAGGTGCCGGCAAGGCGGGTGAAGACCTGGCGCGCATCGGTTTCCGAGCCGTAGCGCTCGTTTTCCGGCAGGTCCTTCATCGCCTTCTCGTCGGCCACGGAGCGCCAGAGGAACGAGGGGACATCGTTCTCTTCGACGCGTTTCAGGACCTTCGGCACGCCGGCCTTGCGGAAATATTTCTGCGCGAGGACGTCGGTGGCGACCTGGGAGAACTGGGCCGGGACGTCGATATCGGCCAGCCGGAACACGATGGAACCGTCCGGATTGCGGATCTCGCTGACCGCCTTGCGGAATTCGATCTCCGCATAGGCGCCCTGGCCGGGTTTGGTGAAACGACGTTCGATGCGCATTGCCTTGTCCCTCGTCTGCTGGCCCCTGCAGGGCATAAAAATCCGGTCCGGCTGCTCGCCGTCATGGGCAGCCGGGGAAACTTCATCATCCAGGTGAATCACTGGGATACCGACCTGTATCTTGTGATGATGGTGGGCTGCAACACTAAATATAGTATTAACAGGGTATTTTCACCAGTCCAATCACAATGTTTCGGCAGACCGAATGCGCGCGGAAATCCCTTGGCAGGGAGCCTTCCTTAGGCCATTCTGCCGCCGTCACTATCCGTACAAAACCCGATGGAAGACCGGCCTCGTTACTCCCGGTCCAGTTGCCGCCGCAACATGAAACCCAATCTCTTCCGAGCCGTCAGATTCGTCAAGGCGTAGATCGCCATACTTTCTTAACCACAAGATATTGTGTCGGCA
>DASUPM010000633.1:0-2604 GCA_036281095.1 Pseudorhizobium sp. | reverse complement strand
CTGGTCGCAACGTGGATACAGTTCCACGAGGCATGGGCCGGCGACTGGAAGCACGCAAGCGTGTGGGCACCACCGCTATGGATCCCCCTCATTTCGCTGCCGGTCGGCTTCGGCATGCTCTGCCTTCAATACGTGGCGCAGATCCTCATGCTTGCATCAGGAAAGGCAACCGAAACCGCCGCCGACGCTCCGCTCACGCCGGAAATTCCGGTCGGCGTTCTCGACGACAAGCGCGAACCGATCGAAGAGGTAACCCGATGAACCCGACGACGTCCGGCCTGCTGATCATCGCGGCCCTTTTCGCCCTGCTCGGCACAGGGATGCCCATCGCCTTCGCGCTGGGCCTCGCTGCCTTCGTGGCACTGTACCTCCAGAGCGGACTGGATATCTTCTATATCCTGGGCGACACGATGTTCTCCGGCATCGCCAACCTGGCCTATGTATCGATCCCGATGTTCGTGCTGATGGGGGCGGCGGTCGCCTCCTCTCCGGCGGGGTCCGACCTCTACACGTCCCTCGACCGGTGGCTGAACCGTATTCCCGGTGGCCTCGTTCTCTCCAACATAGGCGCCTGTGCGATCTTCTCCGGCATGACCGGCTCGTCGCCGGCAACCTGCGCCGCCATCGGCAAGATGGGTATTCCGGAAATGCTGCGACGCGGCTATCCCGACACGGTAGCCAGCGGCTCGATCGCAGCCGGCGGAACGCTCGGCATCCTTATACCCCCTTCGGTCACGCTCATCGTCTTCGGCATCGCGACCGAAACGTCCATCGGCCGGCTGTTCATGGCTGGCGTCATTCCCGGCATCATGCTCACCATCATGTTTATGATCTGGGCGATCATCGACTGCAAGCGCAAGGGATATGAGTTCGCAGCTCGATCCATGCGCTATTCGATGAGGGAGCGCTTGGCCGGGCTACCAAGGATAATGCCGTTCCTGCTGATCATCGCCGGCACCCTCTATGTTCTCTACGGCGGCATTGCCACGCCATCCGAAGCTGCCGGCGCAGGCGCACTGCTGACGCTGCTCGTCGTCGTCATCGCCTATCGCCTGTTCCGCTTCCGGCCTGTCGCGAATATCTTCGGCTCTGCAATGCGCGAGAGCGTAATGATCATGATGATCATGGCGGCTGCGGAACTCTTTGCCTTCGCCCTGTCGTCGCTCTTCATTACACAGACGGTTGCGGCCGCGATCGCGGACATGGAAGTCAACCGCTGGGTTCTGATGGCGATCATCAACGTCTTCCTGCTGGTCTGCGGCATGTTTCTGCCGCCCGTGGCGGTGATCGTCATGACCTCGCCGATGCTGTTTCCGATCGTCACCCAGGCAGGCTTCGATCCCTACTGGTTCGCGATCGTGCTGACGATCAACATGGAGGTGGGGCTGATCACGCCGCCGATCGGACTGAACCTCTTTGTCATCAATGCCATCGCTCCGACCATCAAGACGAAGGACATCCTCTGGGGCGCGCTCCCCTACGTGCTCGTCATGTTCCTCGCCATCCTGATCCTGTGCATTTTTCCCGAGATCGCGACATGGCTCCCGAACCAGATGCTGGGGACGATCGAATGAACACTGCGTCATTCTTCGGCGATATGCTGCAGACGATAGCCGAACGCGGCCGGCGCTTCCTGTCTTTTGGACCACGGGAGGAGAATGGCAGCCCGCTTCGGAATATCGAAGCGCTCTGCGAGGCGCTGCTGTCGAGCCGAGGCGAAGCCTCCGGGATGGCGCTGGCGAGCGAGATACTCGACCGTTGGCACCGCCTCGACGCCGAGGGTCAGCGCGAGTTCCTGGAACTCCTGCTCTCGCAGTTCGGCCCGAGGACCGAGCGGCTGGAGAAGGCGATCGACGTCTACCGTCAGGACCGAACTCCAAAGGCATTGCTCGAACTGCATGTCGCGGCCGAGCCCCGCCGCCAGGAACTGATCCGCCGCTTCAACCTGGCTCCCAACGGTATCGCGACCCTGGTGCGCATGCGGGAAGTCGTGCTGAAGCTCAAGACCGACAATCCGGATCTCGAGGCCGTAGACGCCGATTTCGCGCATCTCTTCGGCTCATGGTTCAATCGCGGCTTCCTCGTGCTGCGCCCGATCAGCTGGTCCACGCCGGCGGATATCCTCGAAAAAATCATTCGCTACGAGGCGGTTCATCATATCGGAGGGTGGGACGAGCTGAGGCTGAGGCTTGCGCCCGAGGACCGCAAGTGCTTCGCATTCTTCCATCCGCAGCTCCCCGACGACCCGCTGATCTTCGTCGAGGTTGCCCTGACGCAGGACATTCCGGCGAACATCGGCGACCTTCTCAAGGAAGACCGTTCCACGATCCGCGCCTCCGACGCGACAACGGCGGTGTTCTATTCGATCTCCAATTGTCAGGAAGGCCTGCGGGGCATCTCCTTCGGCAACTTCCTGATCAAGCAGGTCGTGGAAGATCTCCGGCGCGAACTTCCGAAACTGGATACCTTCGTCACCCTTTCGCCCGTACCTGGCTTCGCGGAATGGCTGTCGCGCGAGCGGCGTGCAGAGACCTCGGACGCCCTGTCGGAAGCCGATCGAACCCGTCTTGAAGTCCTCGATCAGCTCGACTGGAGCGAGCATCC
>DASUPM010000632.1:0-2462 GCA_036281095.1 Pseudorhizobium sp. | reverse complement strand
AATGGGCTGGTCAGTCTCAAGAACAAAAGACGTCTGGTACGCCGATCCACGTGTGTCGATCGACGGCGAAGAACTGCGTGAAATCGAACTAAAGGCAGGCATCGAATATGGCCGAGAAGAAGCACGAGACCTTGATGCAGCGATCGGTCGAGCCACTGCGCTCCTGGTGGAAATGCAGGCGCATAGCCCTCGGACGCTGGCTCATGCGCTCATCGAAGCAGCTCGCATACTGGCTGGCTCCAGAGCTTAAGGACGAGAAGGGGGAGGGAGCACAGTGATGCAGCAGCTTTCCATGTTCGACCTGATGATGCCGTCGCCGCCAGTGGTCGTGGATCATGTGCGAGAGGCGGTGCTGACAAGTGGTCTCGTCCCGAATGAATTTATTCTGGACCTGAACCAGGGCATTACGAACAACCGTCAGCCAGGGCTTCCGTCGAGGCTGTTCCAATTTCCTGTGTCTGTGGTGTGCGGGAAAGATCACGAAGACGGCCAGAGCAAAATCTTGTTGCGCCATCCTCTTCTCAGGGAGTCCGAGGAGATTTCGCTTTTCCTTGACGAGATCGAAGAGAAAACGGGCATCCGACCGGAGTGGAACGGCAATTTCGCTGGTCGGTACGACATCGACCTGTCGAGTTGGTGGCATGCCATAGATCTTTGCACCAACAAGCACTGGCAGGATCTTCTCGCTACCGAGCAATTCACGGATCGCGATGCCATACTCGGCGCGGTGCAGCTTCGTGTCGAGTGGGGAAGCCTTTCGATCAAGAACGCTAGGTCGATCTTGGGCACCTTCGGGTGTTCCGAGCCCGACGACCGCAGCCGGTCGCTGATCCTAGGCGACGGCATTTGGCCGGGACGCGTCACCGGCGGCATAGCGCCGAACATCAAACATCGCGGCGAAGTGGGGGCGTGGATTGCAATCCACGGCATCGAAGACGGCTGGTTCAAGCGCAGAGGCCAGCACCTTTCCGTGACGGAAGAGACAATGGCGTTGCGCGACGAGACGAGGACAGCAGCATGAAAAACAGACTAATCGACCTGAACAACCACCTCTTTTCCCAACTTGAGCGTCTGAGCGAGGAAGGTCTGACGACGGAGCAGATCGAGAACGAGGTGAAGCGCACCGACGCCATCGTCGCCGTCAGTGAGCAGCTCATCCGCAACTCTGACCTGTCCCTAAAGGCGGCAAAGCTAGTCGCGAACCATGGCGACCGTTTCAGGCCGATGCTTCCGACGATCTTCCGCCAGCCCGACACGCTGGAGGGCAGGGCAATCGCTGACGGGAGCGAGAAATGAAGGGCAAGTGGATCCGCTACAGCGACCCCGAGATGCGATGGCTGGAAGAAAACCGGCTGCTGCCGATTGCTGACTACCATCGCGCGTTCTCGGAAGCCTTCGGACGCGAGGACGTTTCTGCGGGCAATCTCCACGCGCTGCGCAAGCGCAAGGGGTGGAAGACAGGACGCACCGGCCACTTTGTGAAGGGACAGGAGCCGATCAATAAGGGCAAGCCCTGCCCAGAGGGCAAGGGAGGCCGCCACCCCAACGCCCGTAAGACACAGTTCAGGCGCGGACAGCTCCCGCACAACACTAAGTTCCTCGGCCATGAGCGCGTGTCGAAAGACGGTTACGTCGAGATCAGCATCGACGAGGAGAACCCCCACACCGGCTACGAGCGGCGCTATGTCCTGAAGCACCTGCATTGCTGGGAGCAGGAGAACGGGCCCGTCCCGGACGGCATGTGCCTCAAGTGCGTCGACGGCAACCGGCTCAATACTGATCCATCCAACTGGATAGCGATTCCGCGTGGGGTCCTGCCTAGGTTGAATGGTGGCCGCGCAACCCGTGTCATGGCCTATGACACGGCGCCCGACGAACTGAAGCCGGTCCTGATGACCATGGCCCGCGTCGAGCACAAAGCCAGCGAGATCCGCAAGCGTCGGGGGACGGCATGACCGACCCCTCCGAGATGATCGCCTGGCTGGATAAGCGCATCGCCAGCGTCGAAACCTGGCTCAACGACCACGGTCGCTCGAGCAGGCGTCCTCGTCCTGATCACGAGATCACGGACAAGGAATACGACGTCGCGCGGCTGCAGGAGATCCGCGGTGCGTACCTGAAGGCTCTCGCAAAGAGGGAGCAGGCGGCATGAGCCAGAACACGTCCTCTGCCGTCATGCAGCAGCGCAGCGAGCCGCACGACAGCCTCGACGACTTCCCGACGCAGCCGTGGGCAACGCGGGCCCTGTGCAAGCACGTCATCAACGACCACTACCTTTTCCAGCAGACGGTATGGGAGCCTGCTTGCAATCGCGGTCACATGGCGATGCCACTTGCCGAATCCTTCGAACATGTCCTGGCCAGCGATATCTTCGACTACGGGTTCGGTCGGCAGGGTGATTTCCTCATTCCTGGCATTCTGCCTTGGGATGATGATCTGTCGGTTGACTGGATCATAAGCAA
>DASUPM010000631.1:0-2625 GCA_036281095.1 Pseudorhizobium sp. | reverse complement strand
CAAGCAGGCCGTCTGGCGTACCGATCCCGCCCAGTCGGGGGCCGGCGGCTCGACCGGCGATATCGGCACCCATGCCTATAACCTCGCCTCGTTCATCACCGGCCTGACATTGGAAAGCCTCGCCGCCGATCTCGACCGTTTTGTCGAAGGCAGGAGGCTGGATGACAACGCCCACGTCATGCTGCGCTTCGAGGGCGGCGCGAAGGGCATGCTGTGGTGCAGCCAGGTGGCGCCGGGCCATGAGAACGGCCTGAAGATCCGCGTCTACGGCACGAAAGGCGGCCTCGAATGGACACAGGCGGACCCGAATTACCTTTGGTTCACGCCGTTCGGGGAGCCGAAGCGGCTGATCACGCGCAATGGTGCAGGGGCGGGCGCTGCCGCCTCCCGCGTCTCCCGCATCCCGTCCGGCCATCCGGAGGGCTATCTGGAAGCCTTCGCGACGATCTACACCGAAGCGGCGCGCGCGATCAACGCGGCAAAGAAGGGTGGAAAGGTCGATAAGGACGTGATCTATCCGACGGTAGACGATGGCGTGAAGGGCGTCGCCTTCGTGGAAGCCTGCGTCGCATCGTCGAAGAAGAACGGTGCGTGGGTGAAGCTCTGACGGCAGTGACGGGCGGCCCCCCCGGTCCGCTCGTCCTGTTGTTACTGATGCAAGGGCTGCACGCCTGTTCTTCATCGCGCCGTCAGCGCTTGACGGTGCCTAGCGCCGTGAGGGGAGGTTTCCTCGCGAATTTTTCCCGGAAATTCGCGTTCGTGGAATATCTTTGCTATCTTTTCGCCCGTGGACGGGGCATCTAGATGTCGCGGGCCGAAAGAGGCCGCAACAGGAAGCAAGTAGAAATGTCCGGAAAAGTCTGTTTCAAGCGAATGTGTGGCGCCGCAGCCTGATCTGCATTAGTCAGTGCGCCTGACAATCCAAGACGCCAATTCCGCGAGCATTCCCTATGTCCAATGAAATTACTGCGCCCACTGCCGGATCGCCCGGCACGATGGTCGCGTTCGAAGCGGCCACGAAACGCTTCGGCGGCGCCGGCGGGCAACCCGCCTTCACCGCGCTTGACAATGTAGACCTCGTTGTCCCGCGTGGCGCGATCACCGGCATCATCGGTCGGTCCGGTGCCGGGAAGTCCACTCTCATCCGTCTCGTCAACGGGCTGGAAATGGCAAGCTCCGGACGCGTGGTCGTTGACGGTGTCGAAGTCGGCGCGTTGTCGGAAACCGGCCTGCGCGACCTTCGCCGGCAGGTCGGCATGATCTTCCAGCATTTCAATCTCCTGTCCTCCCGCACCGCTTTCGACAATGTCGCGCTGCCGCTCGAGATCTCGGGGATGGACCGCAAGGCCATCCGCGACCGCGTGGCGCCGCTTCTCGACCTCGTCGGCCTCGGTGACAAGTCGGGACGCTATCCGGCCGAGCTTTCGGGTGGCCAGAAGCAGCGGATCGGCATCGCCCGCGCGCTTGCGACCGAACCGAAGCTGCTGCTCTCCGACGAGGCGACATCCGCGCTTGACCCGGAGACGACGCAGTCGATCCTGGAACTCCTCAAGACAATCAACCGCGATCTCGGCCTGACCGTGCTCCTCATCACCCACGAGATGGAAGTGGTGAAGACGATCGCCTCGCAGGTGGCGGTGATCGACAAGGGCAGGATCGTCGAGAACGGTCGCACCTTCGACGTCTTCACCGGGCCGAAGCACGAAACGACGCAGTCGCTTCTGTCGGCTGCGATCGGCGCGAAGCTGCCCGAGTGGATACGCTCCGACCTGAAGGGGGAACCGGCGCAGGGTGACCGGGCGCTTGTACGGCTGATCTTCTTCGGCGAGACTGCGTTCCAGCCGCTGACGGCGCGTCTGGTCGCCGAGATCGGCCCGGACGTCAACATCCTGGCCGGCGCGATCGACGAGATCGCCGGCGAACCCTACGGATCGCTGGTCGTCTCCTATCCGGCCGATCCGGCTACGCTGGAGCGCGCCAACCGCTTCTACCGGGAAACCGGGCTTACCACGGAGGTGCTCGGCTATGGCGCCTGACATGCTCATTTCGCTGCTCTGGAAAGGCCTGCTTCAGACGGCTCACATGGTCTTCGTCTCCAGTCTTGTCGGCACCCTTTTCGGCCTTCCGATCGGCGTCTTCCTGGCCACCAGCAACCGGGGCGAACTCTTTCCCGCACCGACCCTGAACAAGATCGTCGGCGCGATCGTCAACGCGACGCGCTCGACGCCCTTCATCATCCTGGTCGTGGCGATCATTCCGTTCACCCGGCTCGTTGCCGGCACCTCGATCGGCACGACGGCGGCGATCGTTCCGCTGACGATCGCGACTATCCCCTTCATCGCCCGGCTGATCGAATCCTCGATCCGCGAGGTGGACGGGGGGCTGATCGAGGCCGCGCGCGCCATGGGCGCGACGCCGCTGCAGATCGTCGTCAAGGTGCTGCTGCCCGAAGCGCTGCCGAGCATCGTGCTCGCCCTGACGCTGACGCTCGTCAGCCTGGTCGGCTACTCGGCCATGGTCGGCGCGGTCGGCGGCGGCGGCCTCGGCGATCTCGGCATCCGCTACGGCTACCAGCGCTTCATGCCGGACGTGATGCTGGCCGTCGTCGTGCTGCTGATCGTCGTC
>DASUPM010000630.1:0-3676 GCA_036281095.1 Pseudorhizobium sp. | reverse complement strand
GCGCAGGCTTCATCCGTGGTCAACGCATAGAACTCACCGGTATTGCCGTTGACGACCGGCATGTGCAGCCCTGCTTCGAGGGCGCGATCGATGATGGGAGCGAGGCGCTGCGGCGCAAGCTCGCCGTCACCGTCGAAGGGTGTCACGAGAATGCCGGAGATTCCGGTGAGTGCCTTGTCGAGCGAAAGACCCATGATGATGAACCTCTAGAAGATGGAGGGTTCGGCTGTCGCGCCGCCGAACTGGCGCTCCAGGAAATCGAAGTCGCATCCCTTGTCCGCCTGTGTGACGTGCCGGGAGAACAGATAGCCGTAGCCGCGGTCATAACGGGAAGGCGGAGGTGTCCATGCCGCCCGGCGGCGGGCAAGTTCCTCCTCGGATACCAGCATGTCCAGCCGACGGTTCGGCAGGTCGAGCCGAACGCGGTCGCCGGTCTTCAGCAGTGCCAGCGGACCGCCGATGTAGGATTCCGGGGCGACGTGCAGCACGCAGGCTCCGTAGGAGGTGCCGGACATGCGCGCATCGGAAATGCGCAGCATGTCGCGATGCCCTTGCCTGATCAGCGCCTTCGGGATCGGCAGCATCCCCCATTCCGGGAAGCCGGGCCCGCCCTGCGGGCCGGCATTGCGAAGAACCAGCACGTGGTCCGGGGTGACGTCGAGGTTTTCGTCGTCGACAGCCTTCTTCATCTCCGGGTAGCTGTCGAAAACGAGGGCGGGACCCTCGTGGAGGTGAAACCTCGGATCGCAGGCGGCCGGCTTGATCACGGCGCCGTCCGGGCAGAGATTGCCCCTGAGGACCGCGAGCGATCCCTCGTGATAGACGGGATTGGACAGTGGGCGGATGACGTCCTCGTTGTAGACCTGCGCGCCCTCGAGATTTTCGCGGAGCGTCCGGCCGGTGACGGTCATGCAGGACCCGTCCAGCCGGTCCTCGATCTGCTTCATCAGGGCTGCAAGGCCGCCGGCATAGTAGAAGTCCTCCATGAGGTAGTCCTTGCCCGCAGGCCTCACATTCGCGATCAACGGCGTGGTCCGGCCGAGCTCGTCCAGGTCGTCCAGGGTGAGGTTGACGCCGGCGCGCCTTGCCATGGCGATCAGGTGAACGACGGCGTTGGTAGAGCATCCTGTCGCCATGGCCACGATCGCTGCATTGCGGATCGCTTCCTCGGTCACGATCTTGTCGGGCGTCAGGTCCTCCCAGACCATTTCCACGATGCGGCGCCCGCAGGATGCCGACATGCGGACATGGCCTGAATCGACTGCCGGGATGGAGGAAGCGCCGGCGAAGGAGAGGCCCATGGCCTCAGCGATGGCGGTCATGGTCGAGGCGGTGCCCATCGTCATGCAGACGCCCGCGGAGCGCGCGATCCCCCCCTGCAGGCCGATCCATTCGGCATCCGTGACATTGCCGGCTCGCCGCTCGTCCCAGTATTTCCAGGCATCCGACCCCGATCCCAGGACCTTGCCGGCGTAATTGCCGCGAAGCATCGGGCCTGCGGGAAGGAATATCATCGGCGTTCCGGCAGACAGCGCTCCCATGACCAGGCCCGGGGTGGTCTTGTCGCAGCCGCCCATCAGCACGACGCCGTCGAGCGGGTGGGAGCGGATCATCTCCTCCACTTCCATGGCGAGCATGTTGCGGTAGAGCATGGACGTAGGCTTGGTGAAGCTCTCATCGACCGAAAGAGACGGCATTTCGACGGCAAAGCCGCCGGCCTGGGCGACGCCGCGCTTTACGTCCCTGACGCGCTCCGGAAAGTGGCCGTGGCAGGAGTTCAGCTCGGACCAGGTGTTGAGGATGCCGATAACCGGCTTTCCCATGAAGTCCTCTTCCGAATAGCCGAGCTGCATGAGGCGCGAGCGGTGTCCGAAGCTGCGCAGGTCGTCCGGCGCGAACCAGCGGGATGAGCGCAGGGTGTCGGGAGTCTTACGGACGTTGTCTTTCATGTCGCTTCCTCAGTTCGAGGTGTGATGTATGCGCATACATTCTTTTCTGTCAAGCGGATCCGATGGAAGTCGAAATCGGAGTAGCGGAAGCATTCTTGCCTATTGACAATGCGCATCTAGAGAAGGCAACAATATGAATGCGCATACATTGCGTGGCGACGTGGACGGGAGGGAAGCGTTCACCGGGCGATCAAACAACTCGCGTAACCGCGACCAAGGAGGAGACTTAGATGTTTACACGCAGGACCCTATTGGCGGCCGTCAGTGTCGCGGCATTGGTGGCGCATCCGGTCATGACCGTTGCGCAGGAACTGCCCCGGAATATCCGTATGGTGATCGGATCGACTTCGACAGGCGGCGACACCTATCAGAATGCGGCCCTGGTTGCCGACGCGCTCTCCCAGCATCTCGACGTCAACGTCAAGGTGGATCCGGTCGGCACAAGCGAAGGCCTCAAGGCGATCGGGCGCGACAAGCGCGGCACCACGATCATGCTCCACCACGACCAGGTCTATCTGTCATACCTCTACGGCGTGCCGGGCAACGAAGATCCTTTCGCCAACTACTCGATCGGGCCCACGGTCGCGATCAATCCGGGCGATGCATTCCTGGTTCCGGCAGATTCACCCTACAAGACGATGGAGGACGTGTTCAAGGCCGCCGAAGGAGGCAAGCAGATCCGCGTCGCGATCCAGCCGGGGGGCGTCTCCGAAATCGGCTTCACCGCAATGCGCAATGCAGCCAAGACGCGCGCACCCGGTTCCGAGAAGAACTTCGTTCCCGTCAATACCGGATCCCAGGCCGACAAGAATCAGGCCATGTGGGACGACCTGGCAGATCTGATCAACGGCTCCATCCAGGCGAACGAGCAGTTCACCCAGTTGCCTGCCGACGACGCGAAGGCGATGCGCTTCATCTGGATCACTGCGCGGCCCAAGACCCTGGAGCAGGCTCCGGAAAAGGGCATGGGCAACACGACCCGCGATCAGTTCATGCAGTATGCCAGCCCGAAAACCAGCGTTACGCTGGACGGAGAGAAGGACTTCGCCTTCGATAAGGAGTTCTTCCTGATCTACAACAAGGAGATGGATCCGGCGCAGATGGCTGCCATCGACAAGGCGCTCGCGGAAATCTACCAGAAGGGCGATCTCGAGAAGCGGCAGAAGGAAGCCTTCTTCATTCCGAACTTCCTGCCGCAGGCTGAAGCTCAGGCGCATCTGGGCGAGAAGAGCAAGACCATCGGCGGGCTGATCGAGCAGCTCAAGACCGAGTAGCCTCATGCTCGTCCCGGCAGGCCTCGCCGGCCGGGACACCATTCCCATCAGAACTGGATACTTCCATGGGCGGATTGACCAAAGTCGAGATCGACTTCGCGACCTCGCATCTGATTTTCCCCACGCTGATCGGCAGCGTGCTGCTGATCCTGGGCGTAGCGATACTCGTGACTCGGCGCCGCGAGATTCTGGGCGCCGGGGCCATGTGGCGCGATACCTTTGTCCGCATGGACAGGATGCGCTTCTTCGGCACCCTGATGTTGACGGTATTGTATTTCCTTCTGATGGTTCCGGTCGGCGATATCTGGCCGAATACGGGAATGGGGTTCCTCCTGTGCTCGATCCCCTTCGTCACCCTGCTCGGGGTCCTGTTCATGCATGATCGCAGCCCGCGCAGGGTGGTGCCGCTGCTAATCGTTGCCGTAGTCGCGCCATTGCTGACCTGGTGGCTCC
>DASUPM010000629.1:0-6669 GCA_036281095.1 Pseudorhizobium sp. | reverse complement strand
AGGCGCTGGGAGGAGCGCCTCAGTAACCGGCGCGCCGCATCTCGCGCTCGGTGGCCGACTGGGCCTGCGCGAGCGCGTCGTCGACCGAGGACTGGCCGGCGATCCCCGCGGAGAAGAGCTGGCCGACCGTGGTGCCGATCGACTGGAACTCGGGGATCGCCACGAACTGGCCGCCGGTGTAGGGCACCTCGTCGACGGTCGGCTTGGTGATGTCGGCGGCGTTCATCGCCCGGAGCGTCGGCTCGGCGAAGGGCGCCGCCGCCAGGTACTCGGGGTTCTCGTAGAGCGAGGTGCGGGTGCCCGGGGGCACGTTGGCCCAGCCCTCGCGCTCGGCGACGAGCTCGGTGTATTCCTTGCTGGTCGCCCAGGCGATGAACTTCTGAGCGGCCTCGGCATTCTTCGAGCTTGCCGGGATCGCCAGATTCCACGACCACAGCCAGTTGCCGTGGTTGTCGACGCCTTCCTTGGAGGGGAAGAGCGCGTAGCCGACCTTGTCGGCAACCGTGGAATCCTTCGGGTTCGAGACGAAGGACGCCGCGACCGTGGCGTCGATCCACATGCCGCACTTGCCCTGCTGGAAGAGCGTCAGGTTCTCGTTGAAGCCGTTGGAGGAGGCACCGGCCGGGCCTGCATCCTTCATCAGGTCGACGTAGAACTGCAGGGCTTCCTTCCATTCCGGCTGGTCGAACTGGGGCTGCCAGTTCTCGTCGAACCAGCGTCCGCCGAACGAATTCGTCAGCGCGGTGATGAAGGCCATGTTCTCGCCCCAGCCGGCCTTGCCACGCAGGCAGATGCCGTTGATGTCGGCGTTCCGGTCCGTGATCTTGCGCGCCGCATCACCGATGAATTCCCATGTCGGGGATTCAGGCATTTCGAGGCCGGCCTTTTCGAAGAGATCGGTGCGGTACATGATCATCGCCGACTCGCCGTAGAAGGGCGCTGCGTAGAGCTTGCCCTCGACAGAAAGGCCGCCGCGGATCGCCGGCAGCAGGTCGTCCACGTCGTAATTGTCGCCAAGGCCGTCGAGTTCCAGCAGCCAGCTCTGCTTCGCCCAGATCGGAACCTCGTAGTTGCCGATGGTCAGGATGTCGTACTGGCCGCCGCCGGTCGCGATGTCCGTCGTAACGCGCTCGCGCAGCACGTTTTCTTCAAGGGTCACCCATTCGAGCTGGATATCGGGATTCTTGGAGGTGAAATCCTCCGTCAGGCCCTGCATCCGGATCATGTCGCCGTTGTTGACGGTGGCGATGGTGAGGGTTTCGGCCGAAGCCATGCCGGACAGGACCAGCGCCGAGCAGCAGCCCAGCAAAATCGTCTTCAATGTCATATCTTCCTCCCCAGAAGATGGAAACGAGCATTCGCTTTGCCCATGGGCAATTACTCATCTTCAGCTAGAGCAAGTCAACGCAAATTCATCGCTGCAGCGCAATGAAACGCACAACTCCCTGATCCAATTGCGTGATTTTTGCTCACGCCTGGAGCAGATGCTCGGCTGTCGCCTCGTCGGTGATAAGACCGTTAATCAAGCCACCCTTCAGGGCCGCCGCGATAGCCGCCAGTTTACGCCGGCCCTGGGCCAATCCGATGACGCAGGAGGTCTCTCTGGAGGGTATCGCGACGCTGGCGACACGGTCGTTGATCGAATCGCGCAGGAGCTTCCCGTTGCGGTCGAATATCCAGCCGCAGATTTCGCCCGCCGCGCCACCCTTTACCAGGTCTTCCATTTCTGCCCTGGCGAGGAAGCCGTCGACGCAGAGCGGCCCTTCGGGGCCGAGCTCTCCGATACCGACGAAGGTGACATCGGCCTGTGCGCCGAGGGAAAGGGTGGACCGGACCAGCGGCTGCTCATGCAGCGTGTCGCGCTCTTCCGCCGAGGAACAGAGGACCGGCAGCGGCATGGGAAAGTGCCGCGACTTGATGGCATCGGCCATCGAAAAGATCACGTTGTAGTAGGCGGCAGAGCCATCGGGGCCGATATTCCCGGTCAGCGAAACGATCCTGTGCTGCGGGCACTCCATGGGGGGAAGCTGATCCACCGCCGCCTTCAGCGTGCGGCCCGTCCCGACAGCAAGGATGATCGGCTCCTGCCGCTTGAGCCAGCGTTCGATCTCGGCAGCCCCGGCCTCGGCAATTCCGACCGTCGTCGAACCGGCCGCAGGGTCACTCGGAACCACTTCCACCTGCCGCAGGGCATAGCGGGCGCGGAGCGCCTCGCCGAGTTCGAGGCAGGCGGCAATCGGATGGTCGAGCCGGACTTTGATCAGCCGCTCAGCGACCGCGAGCGAAACGAGGCGCTGCGCCGACTGACGTGAAATGCCCATGGCCGTGGCGATCTCGTCCTGGGTGCGGCCGGCAACGTAGTAGAGCCAGCCTGCACGTGCCGCATCGTCCATCCGCGCAGTGGGCTCCGATCGTCTTGCCATGAAAGCACTCCTCCTGGCGCCGTTGCTGCCATGCTTCACGGCCACCTGTCAAACAACAGGACTAGATTTGCGAAAGAGCGTCCGTCATGCCACCTGAACCAGGTGACCCGGCGAAACTTCCCGGTATTGCCGCGCGGGGGGAATGAAATCTACCGGTCGTATGGGGCTCCTGATCTCGTCGATCGCCATGTTGCGTTTGATGCCACGCCGAGAGGGATCGGGGACGGGCACCGCAGCCATCAGCTTTTTGGTGTAGGGATGCTGAGGATTGTCGAAGATCGAGGCACGGGGCCCGATCTCGACGATCTCGCCGAGATACATCACCGCCACCCGATGACTGACCCGTTCCACCACCGCCATGTCATGACTGATGAAGAGATAGGCCAGATTGAGGCTCTGTTGCAGGTCGAGAAGCAGGTTGCAGACCTGCGCCTTGATCGAAACGTCGAGCGCGGAAACCGCCTCGTCCGCAACGATGACCTTGGGATCGAGCATCAGGGCGCGGGCAATGGCGATGCGCTGCCGCTGGCCGCCGGAGAATTCGTGCGGGAAGCGCCGCATCATGTCGGGCGAAAGACCAACCTTCTGGAGCAGGCCTGCCGCCTTGTCGCGCGCCTGCTTCTTTGTCCCCAGCCGGTGTTCGATATAGGGCTCCATCACGGCCGACCCGACGCTCATGCGCGGGTTGAGGCTCGCGAAGGGATCCTGAAACACCATCTGGATCGACCGGCGCATCGTCCGCAACGCAGGAGGGTCGAGACGCATCACGTCGAACCCGTCGATCACCACATTACCGCTTGTCGGCGTGATCAGCCGCGTCACGGAGCGGCCCGTCGTCGATTTCCCGCAGCCGGATTCGCCGACCAGCGCCAGCGTCTCCCCCTGGAACAACTGGAACGATACCTTTTCCACCGCATGAACGGCACCGGTCTTGCGCCCGAACAGCCCCGAGCGGATGTCGAAGCGGGTCGTTAGGTCCCTGACGTCGAGGATCGGTGTCTTGCCATGCGCGACCGTATCGGTCACCTCCTGAAGTTCCACCTTTTCGCCCGTGCCGATGTCGATGCTCGGGAAGCGCAGCGGCAGGTCCCGGTCGGCCATTGAACCCAGCCTCGGCACCGCGGACAGGAGGGCACGGGTATAGGGATGTCTGCCGCGGACAAAGATGTCTTCCGTCGCTCCCGTTTCCACCGCCTCCCCGCGGAACATCACGACTGTCCGATCGGCCACCTCCGCGACCACGCCCATGTCGTGGGTGATGAAGAGGACGGACATGCCCTCCTCTTCCTGCAGCGTCTTGATGAGATCGAGGATCTGCCCCTGGATCGTGACGTCGAGAGCAGTCGTAGGCTCGTCGGCGATCAGCAGCTTCGGCTTCGATGCGAGCGCCATGGCGATCATCACGCGCTGGCGCATGCCGCCCGAGAACTGGTGCGGGAATTCGTCGTAGCGGTTCGCGGCATTCGGTATGCGGACCTTCTCGAGCAGCCGCACCACCTCGGCTCTCACCTCCGCCTTCGATATATCCCGATGAACCGTCAGTGCCTCCGCGATCTGGCGCCCGATCGGAAAGATCGGATTGAGCGAGGTCATCGGCTCTTGGAAGATCATGGAGATCTCGTTGCCGCGCACCTGCCGCATCTGTTCGTCCGGCAATGTCAGCAGCTCGCGGCCATTGAGCGCGATGCTGCCTTCGATCCGGCTCGACGACTTCGGCAGGAGGCGCATGATCGACAGCGCGGTCACGCTCTTTCCCGAGCCCGATTCACCGACGATGGCGACCGTCTCCCTCGGCGCCACGTCGAAGGATATCTTTCGGACGACGGGCTGCCACTGATCCTCCACCCGGAAGGAGGTCGTCAGATCGCGAACCGAAAGTACGGGGCCGCCGCCTCCGCCTTCCATTCCCGTTTCCGAAAGCGACATGGGCTTCCCCTCTTTCCGGGTTATGGCATCAGGCAGCGAGTGCCGTCTCGGCGAGAGCGACCCAATAGCTGATGCCGTAAGGCAAGGCTTCGTCGTTGAAATCATACGCCGGATTGTGCAGGCCCGCCGTATCGCCGTTGCCGATGAAGATGAAGGCGCCCGGCCGGCGTTCAAGCATATAGGAAAAGTCCTCGGCACCCATGTGCGGTGCCATCGTCGTGTCGACCGAGTTGGGTCCGCCTACCTTGCCAGCCACTCCGGCCGCGAAGTCGGTTTCGGCGGCGTGATTGAAGGTCACCGGATACCCTCGGCGATACAGGATTTCAGCCGTCGCGCCATGGGCCAGCGCCGTCGCCTGGACCACTTCCTTCAATCGTCTTTCCGCGAAATCGCGCGTTTCCGGCAAAAGCGTGCGCACCGTGCCGCCCATCTTCACCGTGTCCGGGATGACGTTGTTGGCGTCTCCGCCATGGATCGAGGCAACGGTCACCACGAGAGACTTCAACGGGTCCGTCTGCCGCGACACGATGGACTGCAAGGCGACCACGATGTGCCCCGCCGTCAGCACCGGATCGATGGAGAGATGTGGCTGAGCCGCATGGCTGCCGCGGCCGGTGACCGTGATCTCGAAGGTATCGGCCGCCGCCATTACAGATCCCTTGCGGATGGCGAACTGACCGAGCGGCAGGCCCGGCGCGTTGTGCATGCCGTAAACCTCGCTGATCCCATATGTTTCGAGAAAACCGTCCTCGATCATGGCGAGTGCCCCTGCCCCGCCTTCTTCCGCCGGCTGGAAGATGACTGCGACGGATCCCTTGAAATTCCGCGTCTCAGCCAGATACTGCGCGGCCCCCAGAAGCATCGCGGTATGCCCGTCATGTCCGCAGGAATGGGCCTTTCCCGGTATCCTGGAGGCCCAGGCCTTGCCGCTGGTCTCGAAGATCGGCAGGGCATCCATGTCGGCGCGGAAACCGATGACCGGCCCCTCGCCCATCCTGCCCTTGATGATGCCGACGACGCCGGTGCGGCCTATGCCCGCGCCGACCGTATCGCAGCCGAAGGACCGCAGCTTTTCGGCGACGAAGGCAGCGGTGTCGTGCACGTCGTAGAGAAGCTCCGGATTTTCATGGAGATGTCTCCTCCATTCCGCAACCTGCTCCTGCATTTCGGCGGCACGATTAAGCACTGGCATGTGATGACCTCGTTTTCCTGTCGTTCCCGTCTGGTTCGGGCGATACTGTGCTGCCGCAACGCGGCTTTGCAAGCCTCGATTTCCCCGCTTGAAGAGCGCAAACCCGGTCAGGCGTGATGGCAGACGGGCCAGAGATTTTGGCGCAAACTTTTTTTCGCACCATGTGATTTTCTTTGGAACCAATATCAGAGGGGTTCGTTATGTCAGCGTCTGGAAGCACCCCCCGTCCCCCGCCCTACAAAGCTTCCAGGCGACACTCTTCAGTCCCCCTCGAAGAGATGAGTTGGCTCGGTTCTTAAGTGAACCGGGCCAATTCAGCATCTGGCAGTGAAACCGACGCTCTCGGAAACGTTACTAATCGCCTGCGTTATCGAGCGGAAACGCCAGATGGTAGGTAATGCGGTCGTGGGAGATGACGTACTGCGCCTTGCCGTTCACCGAGGCCGGAACCACACGCTCCAGAACCGTGCTGCCAAAATGAGCCTGCAGTTGCGCAGCATCCTCAACCGGCTTTAATGCCCCCTGAAGCGGTTCGTGCCAGACCATTTCGACGGTATCGCGCCCATCCACACGCTTGCGGGCACAGGAAACCTCGATCGGCAACCCGCTCCGCAGCAGGGAACCGTGGCTGACAGCGTTGACGATCAGTTCATGCAGAGCGAGGCCCAGATGCAGCGAGGCATTGGGACTGAGCAGCAGGTTGTCGCCGCTCACCTTCACCAGTTCGCGGTTTTCCGGCAGGTACTTTTCAGTCTGTTGCTGGACCAGCTCGAAGAAATACGCGCCGCGCCAGCTGGAATCGGTAATCAGATCCTGGGACTGCGACAATGAGTAGAGCCGCCCCCGGAACTTGTGGAGGAAAAGGTCGAGGGAGCCGGAGTAGCGCGCCGTCTGCAGGGCGATGCTCTGAATGATCGCGAGAAGGTTCTTCGAGCGGTGGCTGACTTCCCGCAGCAGCGCGCGCAGCAACCGTTCGCGATGTCGCTCCTCCGATCGATCCACGATGGTCGTCACCAGATGAAGGCCGCCGCCCTCGAACTCCACCGCCTGGATACGGAACTCGAAAAATTGCTCCGCCCCGACCATGACTTCCAGTTGAGCCTTGCGCCCCGCCTCCGTCATGTCGTT
>DASUPM010000628.1:0-6984 GCA_036281095.1 Pseudorhizobium sp. | reverse complement strand
CGCCTGGGGTGCGTAGCCCGAGCCCTGCGGCGCGACGAGAACGAAATTGTCGCCGTGATTGACATCGGCCGGCTGCTGGCTGACCGGAACGGACAGGGCATAGCAGTTCTTCTGGCCGTTGTCGGTGTAGGAATAGACGCCCCAGGCGTCGAACTGCTTGATGCGCGTGGGTTGAGCGCTGGCGGCCGCAGCCGATCCGAGAATGAGCGAAAGAGCAAAGCAGCACGTCCGAGTGAACATCTTGCCTCCATCTGTTTTCATGCGGTGGATTTTGGCCCGCCGGGCCGTCGGTTATCGGTTCTTAATACAGAGCCGGACGGTTACCGGGAAGTTAACTCCTGTGCCGAAACGGTGTCGGAGGCGGTCACAAACGGGTGAGCGGGATTGCGCGAGGGCAGGGCGGCAACGATGTCGCCGCCCTTAAATTCGTGATGCCAACGTCACTTCACCGGTTCGTTCATCGCCCAGAGCACGCCGAAAGGATCGCGCAGCTGGCCGTAGCGGTCGCCCCAGAACATCACCTGCAGGTCGGTGACGACCTCCATGCCGGCATCGACGGCGCGCTTCCACCAGAAGTCGATGCCTTCGACCGGCAGCATCACCGTGAAGCCCTGGGGTTTTTCCCAGGGATAGCCGTAGTCCGGATACGGGTCGCACAGCATCAGGGAACCGCCGTTGATGTAGACATGCACATGCATCGTGCGGCCCTGATCGTCCGGGGGATAGGCGCCGGCGAATACTGCGCCGAAGGCCTGCTTGTAGAATTCCGCGGCCTTCATCGCCCCGTCCACCTGCAGATAGGCGACGATGCCGCCCTTCACCGGTGGGGGTTCCTGCTGCGTGGTGTTCTGCTCGATGCTGGTGTCCATGATTTCCCTCCTTCGTTGAACGCCCGCGCGGGCGGGATGAGCCAAGGACGTAGCAAAGGGCGGGATGCCGACAGCCGCCCGCGAATTTTTGCGGCGCATCCGGTTTCGGATGACCTTGCGGACGGCGCCGGGCCTCCTACCTCCTCTGCGGGCTGGAACGGCAACGGCAAGTGGAGCCTCATATGAGCGTTATCGCCGTCTACCATCGCACCGTCGAACTCGACGGCTATACCGTCTTCTATCGCGAGGCCGGGCCGGCCGATGCCCCGGTCCTGCTTCTGCCGCACGGCTATCCCTGTTCATCCTACCAATACCGCAACCTGATGCCGCGCCTTGCCGACCGCTGGCGCCTCGTCGCGCCCGACTTCCCAGGGTCCGGCCATAGCGATACGCCGGAGAACTTCCGCTACGACTTCGACGGGTTCGCCGACTTTCTCGAACGCTTCCTGGCGAAGCTCGGCATCGGCCGTTTCGCCATCTACCTGCAGGACTTCGGCTCGCAGATCGGTCTCAGGCTCGCGATCCGCGACCCGAAACGGATTGCTGCGATCATCATCCAGAACGGCGACATCTACGAGGATGTGCTGGGGCCGAAATACGAGGGTCTGAAAGACTATTTCCGCAATCCGACCCCGGAAGCGAAGGTGAAGCTCGGCGAAGCCGTCAGCGAGGAGGGGTTCAAGGAGGAGTTCCTGAACGAGGTGCGGCCGGAACTCGTGCCGCTCATTGCGCCGGACCTCTGGACGCTGCACTGGTCGCTGGTAACCGAGCGGCGCAGGCAGATCTTCACGGAGGTGATCGCCGGACTGAAGGAAAACCTCGACTGGTTTCCCCGTTACCAGGCCTATCTGCGCGACAACCAGCCGCCGGCGCTCATCATATGGGGTCCGCAGGACGGATATATGCCGGAGGAGTCCGCGCGGGCCTACATGCGGGACCTGCCCGAGGCTGAACTGCACCTGCTCGACGGCGGGCACTGGCTGCTGGAAACGAACCTCGAGGAGGTCGTGCCGCTGGTGCGCGACTTCCTCGGGCGCAATCATCCGTCCACATAGTAGATCCGGCGGCTGGCGGATCAGGGCCGCGATGCAAACGCCTTCACCAGGCCTTCGTAGGCGTCCATTGGCGGAAACTCCTCGAAACCGTGAACGGCGCCGGTCGCAGCCCATGGCAGCTTCGTGCTCGTATACGTCTCGATGAACGGCGCGAACCAGCCGGCATCGTCCAGCATTGTCGGGCGGATGTTGACGAACTGATCCATGCCGACCGCCCTGGTGAACATCCAGCTCTTGCAGTGCGGGCAGTGATAGTGGTTCGTGTCGTCGCCATGGGCGCCACCGATCACGGGTTCGCCCTCGATCACCTCGAAACCCGGAGAGGGGATGGCCGCGCTGCAGGAGAAGGCGCTGGCGCTCATCTTCTGGCAGCCGCGGCAGTGGCAGGCCATGGTCAACAGGGGCGGCGCGCTGACGCGGATGCGGATCTGCCCGCAGCGGCAGGAGCCTTCCATGGGCAATGCGGGCATCGACATGACGTTCTCCTTCTCACGACCTCGCCGGAATGGTCAGTCCACGCTCTACCGCAGGGCGGGCGAGGCCGCGTTCCAGCCATCTCGGCACATTCTTCAGTTCGTCGTAGGCCACCAGCTCGGCGGCGCCGTAGAAGCCGATCAGGTTGCGCACCCAGCCGAGCATGGCGATGTCGGCAATGGTGTATTCTTCGCCCATCACCCAGTCGCGGCCCTGGAGGCGGGTTTCCAGCACGCGAATGAGGCGGGCCGATTCCCTGGCGTAACGATCGCGCGGCCGCTTGTCCTCGTAGTCCTTGCCGGCGAACTTGTGGAAGAAGCCGAGCTGGCCGAACATCGGCCCCATGCCGCCCATCTGGAACATCACCCACTGGATCGTCTCATAGCGCCGGCCGGAGTCAGCAGGCAGGAGCTTGCCGGTCTTCTCCGCCAGATAGATGAGGATCGCGCCGCTCTCGAACAGCGCCAGCGGCTTGCCGCCGGGACCGTGCGGGTCGAGGATCGCGGGGATCTTGCCGTTCGGATTGAGCGACAGGTATTCCGCTCCCCAGGTCTCGTCCGCGCCGATATCGATGAAGTGCGGCTCGTAGGGCAGGCCGATCTCTTCCAGCATGATCGAGGCCTTCACGCCGTTCGGTGTGGGTGTCGAATAGAGCTGCAGGATTTCGGGATTCTCCGCCGGCCAGCGTCGGGTGATCGGGAAGGCGGCGAGATCGGTCATGGGATTTCCTTCGGTCGGATACGGTCGAGCGGAGATTTGTCCGCGTACGGGAGGCAAGGTCAAGTCCGGCGACGGAGAATGCGGGTTGGGCCGGATCGGCAACTGCCCCTCAACCGGCCGCTGCCCCCGACTTTTCTGATGCACGCTGTCGGCTGCCGCGCTACTCCTTCGTCTTCCAACGGAGAAGGAGAACGCGATGCTCTATGCCATCCTTTGCTATGCCGACGAAGAGAAGGTCTTTGCCTGGTCCAAGGAGGAGGAGGCTGCCGTCATGGGACGTCTCCATGCCGTTCAGGAGCCGCTCGCGAAGGCGGGAAAACTCGGGCCGACCGGACGGCTGATGCCGACCACGGCTGCCACGACCGTCCGCAAGGGCCGGGACGAGCCGATCGTCATCGACGGGCCGTTTGCGGAAACCAAGGAAGTTCTCCTCGGCTTCTACACCGTCGACGTCGAGACGCTGGACGAGGCGATCGCCTTTTCCAAGGAGCTTTCCGCCGTAAACCCGGGCTCGACCTCCTACGAAATCCGTCCGTTCTACGTCTTCCATCAAGGAGGTTCGCCCACATGAAGGATCTTGCCTGGATCGACCTCGCGCTCACCGCCGCCCGGCCGCAGGCCATGGGGGCGCTGCTCCGCTATTTCCGCGACCTCGACACGGCCGAGGAGGCGTTCCAGGAAGCCTGTCTCAGAGCAATCCGCACCTGGCCCGAGAAGGGCCCGCCGCGCGATCCGACTGCATGGCTGATCTTCGTCGGGCGGAACAGCGGCGTCGACCAGATCCGCAAGACGGCCCGCAACACGGAACTGCCGGACGAGAACGTGCTTTCCGATCTCTCCGATGCCGAGGCCGACATCGCCGACCGGTTGGACAATTCGCACTACCGGGACGACATCCTGCGGCTGATGTTCATCTGTTGCCACCCCGACCTGCCGGCGACGCAGCAGATCGCACTGGCGCTCCGGATCGTCTCCGGTATCAGCGTCGCGCAGATCGCGCGGGCCTTCCTGGTTTCCGAAAGCGCCATGGAGCAGCGCATCACCCGCGCCAAGGCGCGCGTGGCGAAGGCGGGACTGCCCTTCGAGGCGCCGGATGCGGTCGAACGCGCCGAGCGGCTCACGCCGGTGATGGCGATGATCTATCTCGTGTTCAACGAGGGTTATTCGGGAGGCGCTTCCAACCCCGACGTTGCCGCGCTCTGTGACGAGGCGGTCCGGCTTGTCCGGCTGCTCCAGCGGATTTTCCCAGCCGAGCCCGAGATCATGGGCCTGGCCGCGCTGATGCTGCTGCAGCATTCGAGGCGCGACGCCCGTCATGACGCCGACGGTCAGATCATCCTGCTGGAGGACCAGGACCGGACGCTCTGGGACCGGCGGCAGATCGAGGAGGCGCTGGCGCTGCTCGACAAGGCGATCCGCCACCGCAAGCCCGGCCCCTATCAGGCGCAGGCGGCGATCGCCGCTCTCCATGCGCGGGCGAGGACGGCGGAGGATACGGACTGGACGGAGATCGAACTTCTCTATCAGCTTCTGGAACGGTTGAATCCGTCGCCGGTCGTCTCCCTCAACCGGGTCGTCGCCGTCTCCAAGGTGAGAGGCGCAAGCGAAGCGCTCGCCATGCTGGAGCCGCTTTCAGATGCGCTCGACGGCTATTTCTATTTCCACGGCGTGCGCGGCGCGCTGCTCGCCCAGACAGGCGAGACGAGGGAGGCGAGGGAGGCCTTCGGCCGGGCCATCGCGCTTGCGCGCTCGCCCGCGGAGGCCGCCCATGTCCGGCAGGAACTGGACAAGCTGAAGGAAGAGTCGCTCGCCTCCTGACATTTTTTCGGGCGGCCTGTCGGAAACGACCGCGGCGATCCGTCCTTGCAGCATCAACCGAAACTGGCGGAGGAATGGAAATGGACATCACGAACACGACGAACAAGACGCCTGCCCACGAACTGGTGCTGGTCCGCGAGATCGACGCGCCGCGCGAGAAGATCTTCAAGGCATGGACTGTGCCGGAGCTGCTCAAGCAATGGTTCTGCCCGCTGCCCTGGAAGGTGACCGAGGCGGAGCTGGACGTTCGTGCCGGCGGCCGCAACTATATCGTCATGCAGGGGCCGGAAGGGGAGGCCATGCCCAACGAGGGCGTCTATCTCGAGGTCGTCGAGAACGAGAAACTCGTCATCACCGACGCCTTCACCGCCGGCTGGATACCGACGGAAAAGCCCTTCATGGTGGCGGTGATGCTTCTGGAGGACCTTCCGGACGGCCGGACCCGCTACACGGCCAAGGCCCTCCACTGGAACGAGGAGGACAAGAAGGCGCACGAGGAAATGGGCTTCCACGAGGGCTGGGGTGCCGCGGCCGATCAGCTTGTGGCGTTGCTCAAGAGGATCTGAGCCGGCACCGGTCGGCTGAACCACTGTTCTTCATAATGCACCGGCGGCAACGATCGACGTTGCCGCCGCTATCCCCTCAAACCGGTCTGCGATGTGCTGCCATGAGAAGCCATACGGCGGACAGAAGGAAGTAAAACGCGCCGAACGCCGCATAGGGAACGATGTCGAGTATGGTCGGCGTCACCTCCGCGAAAGACCGGCTGATCATGAAGCCGCCCGCAAGTCCGGATTGCGCGCCGCTGAGGATCATGACCCACTGCGCGCCATACTGCCGCCAGCGCCTCGCTCCCGTGTAGAGCTGCAGCAAACCGGAGAGAATTGCCCAGACGCCGAAGACCGCGAGCACGGCGTGGGCGCTGCTGAGCGCCACGACAACGGCAGCCGCCGTGGTCGTGCTCACCGCAACATTCAAGCTTTGCGACGGGTTCGCCTGCAGGCCGCCGTTTGACCGCGCATCGACGAGGTTCGCGACGGCGTCCCAGGCGGGATAAATCACCAGCAAGAAAGCTGCTATACCGGGGTCGTGGGCAAAGGCGACAGCCACCGCAATCCACGTGGCCGAGAACGCTCCCCGCGCGAAATAGAAGGATCGAAGCCATCGTGAGGGGAGAGGAAGAGATTTCTGCATGCGTTACTCCGTTTTGCTATCTACCTTCTAGTAGGCAGGCAGCTAGTGAGCGTCAAGGGCGGGTGGGTCACCTCTTTGTGAAGAGCCGCCATGTCAGCCTTGACGGCCTGCCTATCGAAAGGTAGGCAACGTCATGGCAACTAATGCTCCGACATCCGAAAAAATCCTGGACACGGCGCAGTCGCTCGTCGTCGCCGGCGGGTATAACGGCTTCAGCTATGCAGATGTCGCATCGGCCGTAGGGATCCGGAAGGCCAGCATCCATCACCACTTTCCGACGAAGGCGGAACTGGTCGCAGCGCTGGTTCACCGATATCGGAAGCAGGTGGAGGCTGGCCTCCAGGCGATCCGGGAGCAGTTCCCCGGTCCGGCTGACCAACTCAAATTCTACATCGACTTCTGGCAGACCTGCATTCGCGACGCCTCGTTACCCTTCTGTGTCTGCGCCATGCTCGGCGGTGAGATAGAGATGCTCCCGGATGACGTGGCATCCGGTGTTCGGGCGCATTTCCGAAGCCTTGCCGGCTGGTTGACCTCTGTGCTGCAGGCGGGAGCAGAGCAAGGCATCTTCCGTTTTGACGGAACGGCGGAGGAGGAGGCCCAGATATTGATAGCGTCCGTTCATGGTGCGCTGCTTTCCGCGCGCGTATCGAGAGATCCGGCGATCTTCACTGTTGTCGTAGGCCCTCATATCGACAGGCTCCTGAAACCCCGTCGCTAGCGGCGTTTCCACCCGGAAGGACTCAAGCCTCAGCTTATGATCGCTGCGCATTTTTGAATTTGCCGCAACTCGGGCTGCAACCGACTCTTACGGTATCGGCGCGGCTGGAAATACCGCGCATGGCGCATCGGGC
>DASUPM010000627.1:0-4100 GCA_036281095.1 Pseudorhizobium sp. | reverse complement strand
GGCTCCCTCGCGGCTCCGATTGATATCGACTTCGAAGCGCGAGCGGTGGAAAACGATCCGGTTTGGCACGTCTCGCGTGGTGAACTCCGTGAAGGGGTCCTCCTCGCGAAGCCTCTCTTCGTGCGAGAGAGCGTATAGGTCCTGCAGCGCCACTCGAACGGAATGCCCTTCATGGACTGCAGTGGCTAAGATCGGGGAAACGCCCCGCTCGATTGTCCATAGAGCATCCGGATGAACGGGAGGACTGATGAGAGAGTGCGGCATGTGTGTTTATGGGAGTCCAAAGAGAAGCAAGAGGTATTGAACAAGGATGGCAGCTACACGGGCATTGGAATGACCACTCGTCGGTGAAACGTCCGAACAGGAGAAAGGTTACACTCCGCCCGCACGATCTCTCCGAGGACGTTCCATGTTCAAAACGGCCTCGCGACCCGCCCATCTCCCGCTCCAGCCATGACCCGCACAACGAAGTGCCCCAAGCCCCCCGGATCGCTTTATTGGCCGCGGTGGTCAGGATCGCCGATCTGCGTGCCGTCGTCCGTCGTCGCTCCCGGGGCGACGTGGGCCGGTTCGGCAAGCGGTACCGGCTTCTGGATGTCCGGCCCCATGTTGGAAACCTTGTTGACCAGATCCGACACCGGGATAGCCTCGAATAGACCGTCATCGGCCGGCTGCATCAGTTCGGCGACCTCCCGCGGCTCGCGGGTCCGGCAGTCGAGCCAGCGCTCGAAGGCTTCCGGCGGAATGACTACGGGCATCCGATAATGGATGCCCGTTGCAAGCATCTTCTTCCCGATCAGCGGATTATTGGCCTATCGGACTCTTCGCGCCTCGGAGGAGGGCAATGAAAGGACGTCCAAACCCACGTCGCCATTGTCGCGCTCGACCAATGCCGCCGCAACGCCCCGCAATTCAGCCAGTCCTTTCAGGCGGCCGATCGCGGGATAGCCGGGTTGGGCACCCCGTTCCAGGTCGTTGAGGATGTCCTGCCCGTGGTCGGGCCGATAGGGGATGGCACAGTCGCAGCGGCCTTCCTCGCGGCGGCGTTTCTCCTCGCGCAGGAGTGCGGCGACGACGGCCACCATATCGGTGTCGCCGGCAAGATGCTCGTCCTCGTAGAAAGAGCACGGAATACCCTGCGTCTCACGCTTGACGTTGCGCAGGTGGGCGAAGTGGATGTGCGGCCCTAGACGCTCGATCATGGCCGGTAGGTCATTGTCAGCCCTGGCACCCAGCGAACCCGTACAGAATGTCACCCCATTGGCCGGACTCTGGACGGCGTTCAGCACCGCGAGATAGTGGGCTTCGGTGGACATGATCCGCGGGAGGCCGAGCAGCGGGAAGGGCGGATCATCCGGATGACAGCAGAGACGCAGGCCGAGACGTTCCGCATGCGGCACCACTTCCGCCAGAAAGTCGATCAGATGGCCGCGCAGAAGCTCTTCATCGATTGAGCGGTAACGGGCGAGTTGGATCTTGAGGTCGTCCAGCGAGGGCTGGCCGGCAGCGCCTGGCAGCCCTGCATTGACGTTACGCGAGAGTTGAAGCCGCCGCTCGGCCGTCATTGCTGCAAGCCGTTCTCGTGCGCTGGTGCGCAGTTCAACGGGATAGTCGTCTTCCGCTCCCTCACGCTGCAGGACGAACAGGTCGTAGGCCACGAAATCCACCAGCTCGAACCGCATGGTGGTGCCTCCATGCGCGACCCGCCAGGCGAGATCGGTGCGCGTCCAGTCGAGCACCGGCATGAAGTTGTAGCAGATCACCTCGATCCCTGCCTTCGCGAGGTTCTCCAGCGACAGGACGTAGTTGGCGAGATGCTCGCGCCATTTCTCCGTCTGCGTCTTGATCTCCTCAGAAACGGGGAGACTTTCGACGATCTCCCAGGCAAGCCCCGTCGGCTCGCCATCAGCGGTATGGGAAATCTCCCGCTGACGCTTAGCGATCTCGTCAGGGGTCCATACCTCGCCGTAGCGAACATGATGCAGCGCCGAAACGATACCTTCGGCTCCCGCCTGACGGGCGTCACGGATGGTGACTTTGTCGACCGGGCCGAACCATCTCCATGTCTGTCTCATGATTTCCCTCCTTGCGCCGCGAGGATCAGCCGAACGCGAGGTTCGGCAGCCAGAGGACCAGGCCCGGCATGAACAGCAGGGCCACGATCAGCGCGATGATCGTCGCGACGAAGGGAAGAGACTCGATGGTATATTCCTCGATCCTGACGTTCATCAGAGAGCAGACGGCATACATTGCCACGCCCACCGGCGGCGTCATTCCGCCGAGGGTGACGATGCTCATCATCAGGATGCCGAAATGCACCGGATCGATGCCCACCTGCTTGATGATCGGCACGAAGATTGGCGTCAGAAGCAGGACCAAGACGGTGCTTTCGATGAAGCAGCCCGCTATCAGCAGGAAGACGAGGATGAGGAGGACGATCACCGCCGGGCTCTCGATGCCTGCCAGCATCCATGAAGAAATGCCTTGCGGGACCTGAAGATATATGATGGCGAAGCCGACCATTCCCGACATCAGGATGATGATCATGATCAGGCCGATATCGGAAATCGCGTGCGCGAAGGCCCGCTTTGTCTTCTCGAAAGTCAACTCCTTGTGCGCGAAGAAGCCGATCAGGAACGCGTAGACAACGGCGAAGGCGCCAACCTCGGAAGGCGTAAAGACGCCGCCACGGATCGTAAGGACCAGTGCTACGGGAAAGAACAGCGCCCATTTGGCCCCCCACACCGCAGCTGCCAACGCGCTCAACGTCGGCCGCTCCGTATTGGCGACGACATAGCCACGGCGCCGGGCAACAAGATAGGTGGTCGTCATCAGTCCGACCATCATCAGCAGGCCAGGAATGATGCCCGCGATGAAGAGACGGCCGATCGAGACATTGCCGACATAGCCGTAGAGAATGAGGCCGATGCTCGGCGGAATGGTTGCGGTAATCAACGAGCCTACGGCGATGGCCGCTGCGGAAAAGCCCTTTCCATAGCCTTTCGCGATCATCGTGGGACCGAGTATCCGTGCTTCCATTGCCGCATCGGCAACGGCCGAGCCGGAGACCCCGCCCATGACCGTGGACAGGACAATCGCAACCTGAGCCAGACCGCCCGCCATCCAGCCGACCGCCACGTAGGAGAACCTGAAGAGCCGGTCGGTGATGCCGCTTTCGTTCATCAGGTGACCGGCAAAGACGAAGAACGGCACCGCCAGCAAGGGAAAGCTCTGGCTCATCGTCGCAATCTTCTGGACCGCGATCGAGATCGGCATGGCCGCGTCGTTGAGGAAGAAGACGAAGCCGGAAATACCTATGGCGAAGGCCACGGGCATGCCGACCATCATGAAGGCGAAGAAGAGGATCGTGATCAGGCCCATGTCAAAGTTCCGTCGGTGTGCTGAAGTCGGTGTCCGTGCGCGAATAGACGAGGGTCTTGCCGTCGTCCCGGCGACGCCACGTCCTGACCATGTTGTTGAGAAGTGCAACGCCGATCATCAGGCAACCGACCGGTACTGCAGAGGTCACCCAGGCATAGGAAAGGCCGCTGTCGCCGAAGAGACGCTGGCTGTTCAAAACCGTCAGCCGGTAGCCTTCTACGGCGAGAAAGCCGAGAAACGCGAGGATAACCAGAGACATTGCGTATTCCAGCCAAAGCCTGTGTTGCGGCTTCAGCCAGCGGATAAGGAGGTCGATTCCCAGATGCCCCTTCTCGCGCATCGCGCGAGCCGCTCCAAAGAAGCAGAGCCAGATGAACAGCAGTTGCGCCATGTCCACCGACCAGATGAGCGGGTAGCCGAAAAAGCGCATGATGGCCGCCAGGAAGACGAGCACGACAATGGTGGCGAGGATGAGCGCCGCGATGGCAAACTCGAGTTGCGCCAGGCGTTTGAGCATGGGACCGACCTGTTTTGAAGGAATGTTGGGGGCGCTGCGTGCGCCCCCCGCGTCGTGTGCAGGCTTATTCGGCTGCGATCTTCTGAAGCTTCTCGCGCAGATCGGAATAGCCCAAGGTCTCGTAGACGCCGGCCGTAGCTTCGCGGAACGGGGTGACGTCGATCTCGGCGATATTGACGCCGGCCGCCTTGAGGTCTGCCTC
>DASUPM010000626.1:0-4489 GCA_036281095.1 Pseudorhizobium sp. | reverse complement strand
TCATGAATGGCGCGGAGGCGACCGCGCTCTGCGGATCGCGCGGCGCGACACCAGGCGACTGGCCCGACCTGCTGCGGCGCTCGACGCTTGCCTCGGGCGTCGTGACGGATGGCGGACGTGCACTTGCCGCCTTTTCACCCGCCGAAAGCCTCACCCTCACTCCGCCGCCGCTGGAGGGACTTGCGGACGTCACCGGCGCCGGCGACGCCCTTGCAGCCGGGACGCTCGACGCGCTTCTGCGCGGTAGACCGTTCGGCGAGGCCGTCCGCCGGGGCGTTGCCGCCTCGCGCATCACGCTCCGCTCTCCTCAGGCAGTATCACCCGAACTCTCGCTCGACGCCCTGGAACGCGAAACAGCCCTTGTCGGCGCACCGGAAAAGGTGTTGTGAAGGGCGTAACCCCCGGAGACGAAGATGACACAGACCGCCCCTTCCCTTTCCATCATCTATTCGCGTGAAGTCCAGTCCGCGCGGGAGAAGGGCTTGCCGATCGTGGCGCTGGAATCCACCATCATCACGCATGGCATGCCTTATCCCGGCAACATCGAGATGGCTCGCAGCGTCGAAGCCATCATCCGGGCCGGCGGCGCGGTCCCGGCAACGATTGCCGTTCTCGACGGCCAATTGCACGTCGGCCTGGAAGAGGAGGAGCTCGCGCAGCTTGCCCAGGCCAGGGATGTGCTGAAACTCTCGCGCGCCGACTTCGCCTTTGCGCTGGCGACGGAACGGACCGGCGCGACCACGGTCGCCGCCACCATGATCGCGGCCGCGCTCGCCGGCATACGCGTCTTCGCGACCGGCGGCATCGGCGGCGTCCACCGGGGGGCCGAAGAGAGCTTCGACGTGTCGGCAGATCTGGAAGAACTGGCGAAGACGGACGTGATCGTCGTCTGCGCCGGAGCAAAGGCCATCCTCGACATCCCGAAGACGCTCGAGGTCCTCGAAACGCGCGGCGTGCCGGTGGTCACCTACGGATCTAATGACTTTCCTGCGTTCTGGTCGCGCGCCTCCGGCCTGCCCAGTCCGCTCAGCGTCGATTCGGCGCAGGATATCGCCAAGTTCGAGGCGGCCCGGCAGGCAGCCGGCATCCGTGGCGGCATGCTCGTCGCCAATCCGGTGCCGCACCAGGACGAAATCCCGGTCGCAGAAATGGAAGGCTATATCGGTATCGCGCTCAAAGCTGCGGCAGAGCAGCGCATCGCGGCAAAATCCGTGACGCCTTTCCTGCTCGATCACATCTTTCACCAGACGGGCGGCCGGAGCCTCAAGACCAATATCGCGCTGGTGGAAAACAACGCCCGGCTGGCCGCGGAAATCGCCGTCGCCCTGGCCGGCTGAACAGACCCCGCAGTCCAGCCACGCGCACGCCCCTCCTGGAGATCACCTTGCCTGCACATCAGACCTCCGTCCGCGCGCCGGAACAACGCGTGGCGCTCGTCGCACTGGTTTTCGGAGGCATCGCAATCGGCGCCTCGCCCATCTTCGTCCGCCTCTCCGAGGTCGGCCCGGTATCGACCGGCTTCTGGCGGCTTGCGCTCGCGCTCATACCGCTGTCGTTATGGAGCATGCTGAGCCGGGAGGAGACGTCGAAGGAACCCCTGACGGCACGGGACTGCCTTTACCTCGTCCTTCCCGGAGTGGCGCTGGCGATCGATCTCGTCGCCTGGCATGTGTCGCTCGGAATGACCTCGGTCGCCAACGCGACCCTTCTCGCCAATCTGGCGCCGGTCTTCGTGACGCTGATCGGCTTCCTGCTGTTCCGCACGGCGGTGAGCCGCGCCTTCATCGCGGGCCTTGCACTCGCCATCATCGGGGTCGTCATCCTGAAGGGAGGTCCGGCAGCGCTCGCGGACGGCCATCTCGCGGGTGATGCGGTCGCGGCACTCGCCGCCTTCTTCTACGCCTTGTACATCCTGGCGATCGGCCGGCTGCGCAGCCGGTTCGGCACGATCCGGATCATGATCTGGAGCTCGGCTGCCGGCGCGCTGTCCATCCTGCCGTTTGCGATCTATTTCGAAGGCGATGTCGTGCCGTCGAGCTTCTACGGATGGGCCATGCTTGCAGGTCTGGCGCTCATCAGCCACGCGGGGGGCCAGGTCGCGATCACCTATGCCCTCGCCTACCTGCCGGCTGCCTTTTCCTCGTTGACCCTGCTGTTGCAGCCGGTGGTGGCGGCGATCCTGGCCTGGCTATTGCTTGCGGAAGCCGTGGGACCGCTCCAGGCGCTCGGCGGAGCGATCGTTCTCGCCGGCATTCTCGTCGCTCGCCGCGGATCATAACCGGCCGGGCCGCGGCCAGCCCGGCCTATCCCCATCAGTTGTCCAGCATCTCGCGCACCGCGACCGCCAGTTGCTTGAGCGAGAACGGCTTCGGCAGGAAGCCGAACTTGGCATCGGCCGGCAGGTTGCGGGCAAATGCGTCTTCCGCATAGCCGGATACGAAGATGAACTTCAGGTCCGGGTATTTCTTGCGCAGTTCGCCGAGCAGCGTCGGCCCGTCCATCTCCGGCATCACCACGTCGGAAACGACGATATCGACCTTCCCTTCGAGTTCCTCCATGATGTCGAGGGCCTCGACCCCCGATCCCGCCTCGTAGACGGTATAGCCGCGGGTCTCCAGCATGCGCTTTCCGCCACGCCGCACCGCCTCCTCGTCCTCCACGAGCAGAACGACCGCCGAGTTTCCGGTGAGATCCACGGGCTCGCTCGGCTGCGCCGCCTGCACCATGCCGGTGGGCGGCACGGCCTCGGGTGCCGGCTGCATCTCCTGCAGCACCTGCGCCTCCGGCACGTGCCGCGGCAGGAAGGTGCGGAACGTCGTCCCGCGGCCGACTTCGGACTCCGGGTAGATGTAGCCGCCGGACTGTTTGACGATGCCGTAGACCATCGACAGCCCGAGACCCGTGCCCTTGCCCACTTCCTTCGTGGTGAAGAAAGGCTCGAAGATCTTGTCCATGATGTCCGGCGGTATGCCGGTGCCGCTGTCGGACACTTCGATCATGACGAAGTCCTCCGCCGGCAGGTCGGCCTGGGGGAAATTGGCGGTGTCCTCGGCGGATATGTTGCGGGTCTTGATCAGCAGCGTACCGCCGTCCGGCATCGCGTCGCGCGCATTGACGCAGAGGTTGATCAGCACCTGCTCGAATTGCGAAAGGTCGGTACGTACCGTCCACAGGTCGCGCCCGTAGTCTACCTCGAGCTTCACATTGGTGCCGGAGATCAGCCGGTCCACCAGCATCCGAAGATCGCCCACGACATCCGTGAGGTTGAGCACGACGGGCCGCATCGTCTGCTTGCGCGAGAAGGCGAGCAACTGACGGACCAGCACGGCGGCGCGGTTGGCGTTGCGCTTGATCTCCATCAGGTCGGCAAAGCTCGCATCCGAGGGACGCGCCTGCAGGAGCAGATGGTCCGAGGACAGGAGGATCGCCGTCAGGACGTTGTTGAAGTCGTGTGCGATGCCGCCGGCGAGCGTGCCGACCGCATTCATCTTCTGGGTCTGCGCCATCTGCGTCTCGAGCGCCTTCTGCTCGGTGGTCTCGACCGCATAGACGATCGCGACCTCCTCCGGCGCCTCGTCGCTTTCGTCGATGACGGCGTTGACGTAGAAGCGTATGTAGCGGCTCTCGTCGCCCGGATGGCGGCAGTCGATCGGGGGGATGTCGCCCTGCCGGTCCTTTGCCGCGGCGAGCGCCTGCATCAGTTGAGGGCGCGCACTCTCGTGCACGATGGCTTCGAGATGGGCGCCGGCATCCACCTGATCGCGAGAGACGACGCTCGAGAATACGCGCAGGAACGGGGCGTTTATCCGCAGGATCTTGCCATCGCCGTCTACCGAGGCGATCGCCATGGGGGTATTGTTGAAGAAGCGCGTGAAGCGCATGGCGGAAGCGGACTGATCGTCCTCGCCGCCCTTCGGTCGGTTGAGCACGATCGTGCGGCTTTCGCCCGGAGCCCCGTCCCGCGCAGAGGTGACGGAATGAACCAGCCGCACTGGCAGGCTTTGGCCATTGGCCCGGCGCAGGTCCAGGTCGAGCGTTTCCGTGCGCTGCAGCCCGGGAGCCGCCTGAATCGACTGGATGAGCGCCATCCCTTCTCCTGCAACCAGGTCGGAGATGCTCATCGAGCGCGGGAGGAACTTGGTGAGGTCGAGCCCCAGCCATTCGGCCAGCGTCGCGTTGATGTAGAAGATCTCGCCCTTGCGCCCGGCGGAGAAAAACCCCGCCGGTGCATGATCCAGGTAGTCGATCGCGTTCTGCAGTTCGCGAAAGAACCGCTCCTGGTCGTCCCGTTCCGAGGTGATGTCCGCCAGTTGCCAGATGTCCAGCTGGCTGCTCTTGCGATCTCCGGGCCGCAGATGTCGCGCCTTGAGGCGGTACCAGTGTGCGCCCGATCCGTTTACGCTCCCCCGGCCCAGAGGCTGCTGCAGCCGGAACTCCTCATGGCCTTCGCGTCCCTCCCGCAGGCCGTTGGTCAGGCGGTAGAGAGCCT
>DASUPM010000625.1:0-5218 GCA_036281095.1 Pseudorhizobium sp. | reverse complement strand
AGGCTGACCATGAGCCAGCCCCTACCCTTCATCTGGACCGGCGAGGCTTTCGAGCCCGCCAACCGACATTGGGCCCGGAAGTGCGATCAGCGGTTCGTGGTTGGCCAAACCTATACCCTGGACGAGATCCACGTTCGGTCCAGCGCGACCCACGCGCACTACTTCGCCATGCTGCACGACATTTGGCAGAGCCTACCGGAGCGGTATGCTGAGCAGTTCCCGACGGAAGAGCACATGCGGAAGTATGCCCTCATCCGAACCGGCTTCCACACCATGACGCAGCACGCCTGCAAATCGGCCGCGGAGGCTGAGCGCTTGGCAACGGTCATCAGGCCTTACGACAGCTATCAGCTCGTCACCGTGAGAGATTCCGTCGTCACCGTCTACCACGCCATCAGCCAGGACTATCGGTCCATGGACAAGAAGGCCTTTGCCGAGAGCAAGGAGAAGGTCCTCGACTGGTGCGCCTCACTGATCGGCTCCACCCCCGAAGATATGAAGCACCGGAGAGCAGCGTAATGGCTGAGAATTCTGGAATCTCTTGGACGCGCCACACTTGGAACCCATGGATGGGCTGCACGAAAGTTAGCCCTGCATGCGACGGCTGCTATGCCGAAGCTCTCATGGATAAACGCTATGGCAAGGTGCAATGGGGCAATGCTCCCCGCGTCCGCACCGGCGCTCATACCTGGAACGATCCGCTACGTTGGCAGCGCCAGGCTGAGAAGGACGGCGACCGTCCTTTTGTGTTCTGCGCCAGTCTAGCCGACATCTTCGACAACCAGGTCGACCCGCAGTGGCGGGCCGATGCTTTCGAGGTCATGCGCAAGACGCCGCGGCTGGTCTACCTTCTACTGACCAAGCGCCCGCAATTGATCGTCAAGCTTACTGACGCTGCCGGCGGGCTCCCGGCCAATGCAGCGATCGGCGCGACAATGGAGGATCAGAAGCGGGCTAATATCAACCTTCCGGCGCTTGCCGTAGCAAATCAGGAGCTGAACCCTCTGTTCACATTCGGCTCGTTTGAGCCGCTGCTGGGCCCGATCATCATCCCGCGGCAGTTCATGCCGGATTGGATCATCACCGGCGGAGAGACTGACCAGGGCGGCCATAAGGCGCGGCCGACGCATCCCGACTGGTTCCGCTCATTGCGGGATCAGGCGGCGGCGGCCGGTGCAGCATTCCATCACAAGCAGAACGGCGAGTATCTGCCGGAGGACTGGTTCGACAAGGATCGCTTCGAATGGCAGGCGGGAAAAACATGCCCCAAGGTTCACCGCTTCGAAGATGGTGTCGCTTGCATCCGCGTTGGCAAACGCCAGTCAGGCCGACATATCGAGCACGTTGAACACGACGCATTCCCTGAGGTGGCAGCATGACCAAGACCGTTTCAGTCTCCGCCCACCAGCGCAAGGTGGAGAAGTCTCCGGCCTATATTGACACCCACCTGGCCCTCTTCTCCCGCCGTGCCGACCGCATAGCGTTCTGCCAGAGGCATGGGGTACATCTCGTCGGGTATGACGACCCTCGTCTGTCCAAGCCGATCGCGGATCCGGTTCCCGGGCCCGGCCGCTCGCTCACTGAAATAGCCGCCCAGCTTATGGGTCTGGCAAAGCTGGCGAAGAATATCGGGAAGGCACGGCAATGATGGAAACAATCATCTGCTTCCGCTGCGGTATCCGGTTTGACGTGCCCTCCAAGTGGAAATCCGCTCGATTGAACGACAAGGCGACCTTCTACTGCCCGAACGGAGACGCGCAGCACTTCACCGAAAGCGAACTGGACCGAGTGCGCCGGGAGCGCGATTGCCTGAAGCAGCAGATTGCGGAGCGCGACGACAGCATCGCCCGCGCCCGTGAGCGTGCTGATGCAGCCGAGCGGTCAGCATCGGCGCGGAAGGGCGTCATCACTCGCATGAAGCGACGAGCGGCGGCCGGCGTCTGCCCGTGCTGCAATCGCACCTTCGAAAACCTGCAGCGGCACATGTCGAGCCAGCACCCGACTTTCGCGGCTGAGGAGGTGAAGTGATGGCTTTCGCAATCCGCCGGCCGGCCACGGCATTCTCAAACGACCCGTCAGACAAGGCGCAGAAGCGAATTACGGACGACCGGCACCTCGCCTTTATCCGCACTCTTCCGAGCGTCTTGTCGGGCGCCTTCGGCTGCGAGGCCTGCCATATCCGGTACGGAGACCCGATGTACCGGAAGAAGCACACCGGCAAGGCGCAGAAGCCGGATGACGCTTGGACGATCCCGCTCACGTCGGACGAGCATCGCGACCAGCACGCCGCAAACGAGCGGGAATGGTGGCTGTCTCAGGGCATCGACCCTCTACTGATCGCGCTCCAGCTCTACGCCGTCACCGGCAATACCGAAGCAGCAACGAAAATCATTCTGGAGGCTCGGAAGCAATGACAGACAAGGCAGTGGTGACGGATGTCGAGCGGGCATGGAACTCAATCTCGGACGACATGAACCGATGGGATATGCTGTCTGGCGAAGAACGCGAGACATTCACGGCGTTCGCAAATGCTGTCCTCTTTCCTGCCTCAGTAGAGCAGCAAGAGCCGGTGGCTACCCCCGCGCCCGTGCCGCAAAAGGCATCCCTCCATCCTGCCGGCATAGCAGCAGCCATCGACGCTGTTTACGCGACCGCCGATGGCGATGCCCGTCAGATCGCGGAAGCTGTCGTGGCCGCATATGCCCTCGCCACCACGGAGGGCTCGGACAATGGCTAGCGGCAAGTGCAAATATTGCGGCGACGGCGTCGGCTTCGATCACTGGGAATGGGGCTTCGACTTCTGCCCCTCCTGCTCTGAAATCGAGGAAGAGCGTTCACGGAAGCGGCGTGAATGGGCTGAGTATCACGACGAGCCGTGTCCAGAGATTGAGCTTCCGCCATACAACACCACCACGGAGGGCTCAGACAATGGTTGACCGTCCCATCCTTTTCAGCGGGCCGATGATCCGTGCCCTGCTCGACGGGCGGAAGACGCAGACGCGGCGAACGCTTCCGATCGCCGCTGATCTGCAAAAGAAGATCACTCGCTTCGTCAATGTCGGCACGGAGACCGCGACCGGGAGGTCCGTCTACGAAATGCGAGACAGCGGCGGAGGGCATATTCGGATCCCTGCCGGAAAGCACTTTGAAGATGCTCACTTCATGCCGCGGATCGCGGTCAATGACCGGCTATGGGTGAAGGAAACCCACGCGATCGTGCCTCGCACCGCCTACCGAATGAGCGAGGGGGTCCAGCAAACCTTGCGTCCGAATGATGCCCATGACGCTGCTGTGTATCGCGAAGGCTGGGAGAGAAGTCAGCCTGGCCGGTGGCGCCCCAGCATCCACATGCCTCGCTGGGCCTCGCGCCTGACGCTCACCGTGACCGACGTGCGGATCGAGCGGCTGCAGGATTGCAGCGACGATGACGCGGAAGCCGAAGGCATCACCCGCTACAGCGACGGGTGGCACTGGGAAGCCAACAAGGAAGGCTTCGCGCGCTACTTCGGTGCAACACCGCAGCAGGCTTATCTCGGCCTATGGTCCATCATCAACGGTCGGGACAGCCTCGATGCTAACCCCTGGGTGGTCGCCTACACCTTCACCGTCCACCGCGGCAACATCGACCAGGGCGGGAGGGTGGCAGCATGACCACCCACAAGAACCAACCGCCCCAACCGAATTTGCAGGGTGACAGTCAGTCTCTGAGGGATGTCCTTTGGGCGATCCGCCAGTCCGTTAAGAATGCGCGCGGAGCTGTCGAAAGCAACCAGGTCGTAGACAAGGATGTGCGAGGGACGCTCACTGGCGTAATCGCGAAGATTGACGGCGCTCTCGATCTTCTTCATGCGCCACCTCCCGTACAGCATGTGGACGGGGAAGCCGAGATCGCCAGCGTTGTTCAATCTGTCAACGAATGGGACGATCGCACGTCGCCTGACGACTATCCCGACCACCTGCTGATCACTTCGGAGGAGCTGGCCGAAATCCTGCGTAATTTCGCGGCCACGTTGGAGGGCTCGGCAGAATGAGCAACTTAACCCGTACCCCCCGCACTGTTCTGGCCGCCTTCATCGACCCATCGGTCGAGGGCTCCCATTCGCACCTGGGCAGGAGTATCACCTCCATCCTCAGCACCTTTCCCTCGGGCATTGAGGGCGGCGATGAGGTCACTTTCAGAGTCGGTCCCGTTTCGGAACAACCTCATGAGAAACGTTGCCGCTTCCTCTGTCTCGCTGTCACCCACCTGAGAGGTAGGGCCATAGTAGCCGGCTCGCTCGAGCACGCGCTCCAGCATATCGATGTCGGCAATTTCGAGATATTCGTGAACATTGTTGGAAGACATGATCGTCCTCCTTTCGTTGGGGCGAAGGCATTTAGCCCTTACGCGATGGCGCCCGCTTCAAATGCCATCGACAGAGTGACAGTGCGCCTTAAGCTACCACTAAGCAAGACGTATTACGGTCTCCAGCTAGCGCCTGGCTGGCTCCTCTTCGCTAGGTTCAGTCGCCGACTTGTTGGCCGCCCTATCACCCGGATGGTCCTTGTCCTTCCCAGGGTTTTGATAGGACTTCTGAACAGGCTTATTTTCGTCTTGCCGCTTTTGGTTCTGATTGTCTGGCATGTACTGCCTCCTCGCCGCGGAGTGCGACATAGAGCCAACACGCCAGACATCGGATCGTTCCGCCGCTACCCCGCGCCCCAGTCGAGGGAGCGGGTATCCGACACTCCCAGCGCAGCCTTGGAGGGATCCCATGAGTGATATCCTCGGCCAGCTTCGGCGCGTTGCCTATGTCATGTTCAAGGACGGATGGCAGAGCAAGGAAGTCGCGCCGCTTGCGGGGATGGAGATCATTTCGCTCCGCGCCGACATCACCCGTCTTCAGAAGGAGCTTGATACGGCACGGGAAGACGCGCTTGAGGAAGCGGCGGCAGAGGTTGACCGTGTTACCCGCGAACTAGGGTACATGCCGAACTGCACGTACACCTGCGCCTCCATCCGCGCCCTCAAGGATAAGGAGGTGGCGGGATGAGCGGCTACGCTATCGACCCACTCGCACCATTCCCCAAGCGCTGGGGAGACGAACGCGGAGAGATCCGTGTCATGTGCGACCCTCATGAGGGGTATGTCATGGCCCGTCGCCGTGGTGCTGCGCCGTTCGTCATCAGCGTCCGTGATCTTCTGTCGGGAAAATATGAGCCGATTATCGCCCGCCGC